>JANMYZ010000017.1:0-10117 GCA_031382605.1 Planctomycetota bacterium
GTTCTCACTCGAACAAGCCCACGCCGAGTATCTCCACCCCCAGAACGGGAACCAATAACCGGAGAGCCGTATGCGGGAAAACCGCCCGTACGGTTCGGCGGGAGGGGCGGCCCGAAAGGGCCGTCTCTACCCCTATCCAGGAAAATCCCTCGACTTCACAGTGGAGGGCCGCGGCCATTTCAGCGGGCCATGCTTGCGTCTCATGCCGTTGCCGCGCAGTTGTCATGTCCTTGGCGTGGCTGTGCTTGTCAGAATGCGCGCGCTTGCTAGGTTTCGTCGCCCACAAAAGCAGGCAGAAAGCCGCATCACAGCGGCAATTGGAGCATGACTATGGCTATCAAGCGCGTTTGGATCGAAGAAGGCTGCATTGTTTGCAATGCCTGCGAGACCACCTGTCCTGAAGTTTTCAACGTCACCGAAGATAGCTGCCATATCCGCGCTGAAGTGCGCGCCGATGGCAAGCAAACGACCAACCTGGGCGAGCGCAGCGACCTCACTGGTGTTTTAGGCCAAGAGCTGGCCGATCAGATCCAAGAAGCCGCTGAAGGTTGCCCGGTTGAAGTGATTAAGTTCGAATAGACCCTTGAATCGACCCCGCTGGTTATGGTGATCGGCTGGGGTTTGCTGCTTGAATGAGCCGCCGATGCAGCCGCGGGGAACTTCGTAAACCGCTGTCAGAAAAAAAATTAGATTAAACGACAGCGCTCGCTTGTGGTCACGCCAAGCGCTGTAGAAGGTAATTTAAAAGTCTCGCTCAAGTGCCCGCGATCGCCGCCGTAAATGGAGGCACCGACGGGCACCACTGCCCTGAACCAGTTACGAGGTAGGTATGGAAATTCATGGCGACCAACGGCCGATCGACCCGGCCACACGCAGGCGTCAAACTGAAGCTGCGGCCAGCCGCAGCGCAGCGAAGGCGCCCGAAGCACGTCGTGCCGACGAGGTCGAACTTGGCGACACCAGTCCACAGGCGATTGCGCGTTTCGTGGCTTTGCTCAAAGCGATGAACCCTGCGGATCTGCACAAGGTTGAAGAACTGCGGGCGCGGATCAAAGATGGCACCTTCAGCGCCACGGCGAATGAACTGGCCGGTCCGCTCAGCAAATTGTTCGACGAAGAACGCTAACGGAGCGGCCATGCACCTCCTCAGGCATGGATGCCTCTTGATGCTGGCCAGCATGACTCTTGGTCACGCCGTTGAGCTGACCGTGCTGGAAGCAGGCAGTGCCGCGCAGTTGACCGCGCTTGGTAATGAAGCCTTGATGCAGGGCCGTTACGAAACTTCGATCGAACATTATCGCCGTGCATTGGGCGTCGACAAAACGTCATTTCAGGCGTTGTTCAATCTTGCTCTTGCACATCAGCAACTTGGCAAAGACGCAGAGGCGAGTCGCTGGTACGAAGAAGCTTTAAAAGTCAGTCACGATCATCCCGAGGTTTTATGTAATCTTGGATTCCTCGCTTTTCGTGCGGGTGAATGGCGGATAGCAGAAGAACGTTTTTTAGATGCCGCGCGTCAAGCTGCGGGTACCACCGCGGCGGCGGATCATTGGTTCAACGTCGGCGCAGCGCGGGAACAGTTGAAATTATGGCAGGAATCCCGGCGTGCTTACGAAGAATGTTTGGCGCTCGATGCCAAACATTTCGGTGGGCATTATAATCTCGGTACGCTTTATCTGGGACCGTTAGCAGATCAGCCACAGGCGCTCGACAAGGCTGAAGCGGCACTCAATCAAGCCCGGGATTTGGCGCCGAATCGCGCCGAGGCGTGGGTGAATCTTGCGCTTTGTCACGAGCGGTTGGGGCGTGGCGATGCGATCAGCGAATTTGATCAGGCGGTCAAAGTCGCCAGTCCAACCTATATGCCGCATGCGCTTTTTAGCCGCGCGCGTTTCAATGATCGCGCGCGTCCGCCACGGCGTATGGCCATGCGTGATGATTTGAAAACGTTGTTGGCGATAGAGCCAAATTATCCGGAAGCCAACGGCTTGCTCGGCGCGTATCACTTTGCCATTGGTGAATACGAACCGGCGATTCAATTCCTTTCACGTGAAGTTGACAGCGACCATTTTGACGCCGCCAGTGCGATCGATGTCGAGTCGCATTATTTGCTAGCGATCATTTTCACCGATCAGCGACCAGATGCGGCGAAGGCGTTACAGCACGCCACGGACTATTATCAATTGCGTCCAGACAGCGCAAAAATCCAGGATTTACGCCGTCGCGCGTTACGTTTAGGTGGATCGAAGGATCCCGCCTCTGCGATCACTTCCACTGGCGCGGCAAAAACCGCGCACGCTATTTCGACCACGCCGATAAAACCTGACGCTCATTCGCCAGCAGCTAGCAAAGCGCCGCCGAAAGATGCTCACGCAACGCACGCGGCGCCAGCTCACGAAACTCCGGCGCATGCGGCTTCAGCGCACGCGGCTCCAGCGCACGCGGCTCCCGCAAAAGCTCCGGCGCATGCGGCTCCAGCGGCGGCTGATCATTCGCCCGTCACCCACTGACGTCGTCAATCCTCGGAGTCGTCATGGCTGCCTGCACCTACACGTATCAGGATTCCCACGCTGCTTGCACGCATCCTGCAACCGGTGACAGCGGGCTTTGCCTGTGGCACAATCCGGTGGTCAGCAAAAGCGATCCGTATGTGCGTGATTTGCTGACGCAGGCCGATGCTGCGGGACAAGCCGATCTCAGCGAATTTCATCTGGTTGGTTTGCAATGGCCTGAAGCGCTGTTGCCACTGCGCAAATTGACGCGCGTTGATTTTCGTGATGCCCATCTTGATGGCGCCGATTTCAGCGGGTGCGAACTGAGTCATGCGGTACTGCGACGCACCAGTTTGAAACGTGCGGATCTGCGTGGTGCCCGGTTGATCGGCGCAGATTTAAGCGGAACCAACTTCACCGATGCTGATCTGCGCGATGCCGATTTATCTGGCGCACACCTGTCGGGCACGGTGCTCAATGGCTGCGATTTGCGCGGGGCAAATCTTGCTGGTGCGAAGGTGGTGGATTTCCGTTGGAATCGCCGCACGCGTTTTGCCGGCGTCAAAGGTCTTGAAGCCGATCGTACCGTCAGCAGCGGCGACGAAGATCCGACCCAAGCGTTTCCCGCGCCGCTGGCATTATGTGGTGCGATTGCCGGCGATATTTCTGCTCTGGAAGATCCAGAGCCCGAGTTGTGCCGCACGCATCTGTATGCGCCAGCCGTGCAGAGCGTGGTCATGCCAGCGGTAACGGCAGTTCCCGTGCCGGAACTACGCATAGCGCCATCTTCTCGCTGGCGCTTGGCGACTGCCGCCGCGATCGTGTTCGCTGTTGGCGGTGTGGGCTTTGGTGTTTGGGGTTGGTCACAACAAGGCAGCGCGAATGCGGCAGTAGCGATGGTGCCGACGGAAAACATAAAACAGGAATTGGCAAATTTGCAGCGTCAGCACGAAGCCGATTTAGCGCAGATCCAAACCATTCAGGGACAATTGCGTGGCACGGCTGGCCAAGGTAGCAGCTTGAAACAGGAAGTCGCTTTGCGCCAGGCAGAGGCCGATGCTCTGCGATCCACATTACGTGCCAGCGAAAGTGATTTGCTCCGCCTGCAAGGCGTCGATGACCGCGCGACGATCCTGAGTCAAAAAGTCGATGAACTCACCAGTCTGAATGCTGAACTCGCCCGCGAAACCGGCCGTCAGGCCCAGGTTGGGCGAATTTTAGCCATCGGCGTCGGTCGCCTGAAGACGGAAAATCAAACCCTCGCCGCTGATCGCGATCAGCAAAATATCGACCGTCGTCATCTTGCTGAGTTGGAAAGCGAAGCCGTCCGTCTGCGTGAATCCGTTGCCGCATTTACCACTGAGCGGGCAGACCTTTTGGCGCGAAACGCAAAACTGAGCGGCGATCTCTTGGTCGCGAGCCGTGACATCGAACGGTATTTGGCCCGCGTAAATGCATCACACTTGCAGGATTATCTAACCGACGACCAAAGCCGGGTCCCATTGTTGACGGTTGCACGGGGCAAACCCGTTGCGCTCAGCGGCGATTACTTGGTGACCTTGCGGGTCGATCAGGGTCAGCAGCCTGGAACCGTACTGGCTCAAGTGGTGGTTCAGCGTCCGTCATCCGCCACCAATCCCGATGTGACGGTGGTGCTGTATGACGAAAATCAGCAGCCGCTTCGTCGCTTGGCCTACAGTTTCCCACATGTCGACGCGAATAAGCCATTCGTTTCGTCAAGCACCGAAGTCGCCTGCGATCGCTTCCCCGCTTTCGCTCGCGTCATGATTGCCCCTGGACTGGATGGCTTGTCGGCGAAGCGGTGAAAATAAAAACGGTGATAGAACACAGAGCACCAGAGCACCAGAGGATATGCCAAGGCCCTACGCTCGATGGTTGCCTCATCCATAGGGTGACTAGTGCACGAGCATGCAACTCTCTATCTGCTCTGGTTCTCTGGTGCTCTGTGTTCGATCTATCGCTGGATCTAGGGTAAAAGGCGAAAAAATCTAGCAGAGCAGATGATCTGCCGCCCACGCATCCATCATTTTCACCAGTCCCAATTTTGGCGGGCGTGGATGTCGTCCCTGATCAATCGCTGCGGCTAAAGCAGCGGCGACGGTTAATAAATGAGCGGTGTCAAACGGCCACGACAGCGGATGATTATCCGCCAAATGTCGCGGGCCACGGTCAAGAAGTTTGCGCGCAGTCTGCGGTTTTCCCCGCGCAAGATGATGACAAACCGCAGTGAATTGAATCAACCCTTTGAGGTAGTGGCGATGCAATTCCAAATGCGCTTTCCAAGCGCATTCCCAATGTTCATGCGCATGCCAATAATCGCCGTTGTCAAAACATTCGGCTCCGGTGCGCACCGCATCCCACCACAAGGGAATGTTGGTGCGCGTGATATGGTTCATGCGAGTAAATCTGCCGACGCGAAAAAACGTTCAGGGCTTGGGCTTGTCCTTGGACTCTTTTTGCTCTTTGGAATCGACCGGCGCATTCGCATTGCCAGGGTTCAGCGCGGCGTCTGGCTGATTTCCCACTGTAATCGGCGTCTTGGCAGTTTTGTCGCTGACGATGTCGATCTTAATTTGAATATTAAATTCACCGCGTGGATATTGCTTCTTGAATTCGGCAACTGCAGCCGGCATCTGTTGTTCTATTTCTTTGAGCATCGTCAGCATGTCAGCAAGGGAGAGTTCTTTTGATTTACGCTCCTCTTGCAGCTTGCGCAGAGCCAAGGTCTCCTCGCGCAGACGGGCCAAATCGGCCGTAATCGAGGCTACTTGCGGACGCACGGTGATGGGGCCTTTGAAGACCTTCTTCACCAGCATGTCGAAATTTTTACGGGTCACTTCGAGGGTGATCTCGTCGCCAACTTTGATTTTCCCAAGGGCCACTTTAAGTTCGTTCTGACTGGTCAGCTTTGCTCCGTTGAAGGTCAACAGCAGATCGCCAACTTCGATGCCAAGGGTTGCTGCTGTGCTGCCAGGAATCACGGTGGTGACCGGCAAGCCCTGATTTGGATCGAAGCTCGCTCCATTTTCGTCGACATTAACGCCCAAAAACGGTTTGGACGCCGGATTTACCACCGTCGGTTTTGGCGTCAGCGGCGGTGCTTCTCCAGCAATGGCAACGACGGGCATCATCAGAACGAACAATAAAGCGATGGGACGAAACATTAGAGCGGTTCCTGTGGCTTACGGTTACTGGCCATTTGCCAGGTAAAATGCCAGGAGCGCGCAGCGGGATCGCTGGTGACATTGGCAGCGACGCTGGCAGTGACTGGCGGAAGAATAGAAGAATCCTTAGGGCCGCTGATGCCGTAACGAAAACGCCACGCCAGCGGCTGCCCATCTGCTCCGACAGGTGGACGTTCACTCAAGCCCAGCAGCGGTTGATCCCCGGCGGCAGCAGCGCTGGCTTCCTTAGCCATGTGCTGCGTTTGTTGGCGCAACTGTTCGACCTCATCTTGCAGGCGAGCCAAGCGACGATCTTGCCAATCTTGGAAACGCTGCTCCATCGCTGGGTCGATCGGATCGTAAGGAATATTCGACGGCCACGCCTTGAACTGGCCAATGGTCGACTGTTCCTGACCATCACGCCGGATCGTCACTTCGACCGGATCGCCAACTTGGTTCAAGCCGACTTCGTTGCGCAGGTCAGTCATGCTGGTGATCGGTGCGCCGTTGACACTGGTGATCACGTCGCCCGGTTGCAGCCCCATGGTTTGCGCTGCGGTGTTGCCATAAACGGTTTGGACGTAGACGCCCTGATTGGACCCAAGCCCTTGCTGTTCTTGTACCGACTGTGGAACGGGCGTCATTTGCACGCCGATCATCGGACGCTGATCTGGATTACGAATCGTTTCGTAGCCGTTTTGAGCGGCGACCACCGGACCAGCAATCATGAGGGCGAGAAGCGGAGCGATGATGCGCATAAGGAATCCTCCAGCGGTGTGATGGGACGAACCATAGGGCCGAACCTGACTGAGCAAACCCTGGATGGAGTTGACGTACACCGCGAGATGCACGGGCTTTGGTCAGATCTTCATCGGCAGCGATGGGAGTAATAGGAGGTAAGCGGAACACCGCCGGTGAACTAATTGCCGTCAGGACTAAATATCGCCTCAATAAACGCGTCCGGATCAAATGGTTGAAGATCTTCGATCTGTTCGCCAACGCCGATAAAACGAACCGGCAGTTTGAGTTCGCGGCGAATGGTAATGGTGACGCCGCCTTTGGCGGTGCCATCTAGCTTGGTCAATACTAAGCCGGTGACGCCCATGGCGGCGCCGAAAACTTTAGCTTGTTGGATGGCGTTTTGACCGGCGGTGGCGTCGAGCACGAGCAGCGTTTCGTGCGGGGCAGTTGGTAAACGTTTTTGAATCACGCGACGAATTTTTTCCAATTCACGCATCAAGTGTTCTTTGTTATGCAGGCGACCAGCGGTGTCGATCAGCACTAAATCAGCTTTGCGTGCTTCAGCAGCAGCGACCGCATCAAAGGCTACTGCAGCAGCGTCGCCGCCGTCGTGAGTTTTGATAATATCAACGCCTGCGCGTTCAGCCCAGATCGATAACTGTTCAATCGCCGCAGCGCGGTACGTATCGCCAGCGGCAATCAGTACGCTTTTGCCCTGATCTTTGTAGCGTTTAGCGAGCTTGGCGATGGTGGTGGTTTTGCCGGCACCGTTGACGCCAACAATCAGCACGATGGTCGGACCATTCGTTGCCCAGGCGAGTTCTTGCTCAACCGGTGCTTGCAGTTCAGCGCGTAAACTGCGCTTGAGCAGGTCCAGCAATTCTTCGCCAGGAGCCAGCTCGCCGGCTTTATATTTTAACTTTAACTCAGCGATAATCTCTTCGGTCTTGGTGACACCGATGTCGGCTTGCAGCAGCGTATCTTCCAATTGATTGAGGAAGGCTTGATCAATCGTCCGGCCTTTACCGATTAAACGACGGAGGGCTCCACCAACCACCGAGCGGGTTTTGGCGAGACCTTCTTTGATTTTGGTAAAAAAGCGGCCGAGGGCTTTAAACATATTTTCTATGTCCGATGTCCGATGTCCGATGTCCGATGTCGAGCAGCAGACGCCCGACGAAGTGAAAATTCTTGATCAAGGCGGACATCGGAATGAAAGGGTCACTCGCCTTGGGCGATCGCCTTGGTTGGATCGACCAGCGTATCCAATTCTTTTTCGTAGGCGATGGTGCGCGCTAGCGGCCACAAATGGTCGAGGCCATACAGTGCGCGCTTATCTTCTTCGAAGGCATGCACGATCACGTCAATACAATCGACCAGCATCCAGCCGCTTTCGCCTTCGACGGGCATACGCGGGACCTTCTGCTGTTTGCAGAAGCGGTAGATTTCTTCGACGATGGCGTGGACTTGGCGGTCACTGCGACCACTGACGATGACCACGAAGTCAGCGAGGCCGTTGCCTTTTGGCAGTTGGAGTAAACGCAGATCTTCACCACCCTTATCAAGGGCGATGCGTACGGCGTGCAGGGCAAGTTCTCGGCTAGTAAACGACGTCATGGGCCTCCCAGGCGGGGCGGCGCATGCTAGGACGGATCGCGATTGGGCAAGCTACGTTCACAGGTTTTCGCACGGCGGCTCTCTCTCGGCTCTCTCTCGGCTCTCACAGTAAGAAATCGCAGGCCCGCAATGCAGCGGGCCGGAATGAACCGCGATGGGGTGTTACATGAGCTGCGTTGAGCATGAGCGGAGATTGCCCAGGGAGCATCTAGCACGGTAAAAACAGCATTGCATGCTGTAACAACCATGCCCCAGACGACACCCAAACCACTTTTACGACCACTTTTACGCGCCCGTGTAATCCAACGTCGGGTGCGCGAATTGGGGGAAGAAATCACCCGCGATCATGATGGACAGTCCGTCATCGTGCTCGCGTTGCTGGATGGCGCGTACTGTTTTGTTGCCGATTTGGTGCGCTGCATCGCCTTGCCCGACCTGCGTCTTCATTTCGTACGAGCATCCAGTTACGGCAATCGCACCACCAGCAGCGGCAAGGTCGAGGTCGAGCCGCTCCCAGATTTTCGCGGACAGACGGTGCTGTTGGTAGACGACATTCTTGATACCGGACGAACGCTCCAGGCCGTCCGCAAAGGTCTCGAAGGCGCGACCGTGCGTACGTGCGTGTTGCTGGACAAACCGACTCGTCGTGTGCCAGACGGATTGCAATGCGCGGACTACATTGGCTTCACCATTCCCGACGCGTTTGTGGTCGGGTACGGCTTGGATCACGGCGGCAAACACCGTCATCTACCCGATCTTTGCACGATCGGCGAGAGTTAGTCTTCGTTAGAGACGGTTTGGAAAGGCAATTTTAACAGAAAGATGCAGAGGCCCAGCCCGGCAGAGCCGATCATGAACCTTTGGTTTCGGCTCTGCCAGGCTGGGATGCTGTTGTTGCAGGGCTTCGCCCCGCACTCCACGTGCGACGCGCCGAAAATCTTCGTGTGATAGGGGTGATAGGGGTGATAGGGGTGATAGGGAGATTTCGGCGCGTAGTACTACAGAGCCATCATGAGATCGTAGGTGAGGAGAAAAGACCACGATCTTCCGTCGAATATGAGTATCCTTCTTCTCTGCGCCTCTGCGCGTTCTAGGTTTAATCCTGTTTAATCCTGTATTTCCAGACAACAGCTCACCGCCATAGAACGATGTTCCATGGCGGCAATATTTTTATATTCAGCGGTCAATGCGTCGCGCGGCTTGTACAAGTGCTTGAACTTCTTGGCGAGCTTCGTCGTCGTTGCTGCCTGCGCGGACTAAATCACTGACCAGCTCTCATGAGCAAGAACCGGCTTCATGTGAGCCGCGTAGCAGCATGCCAAAGCCGGCGACGCCCATGGCAAAGCTGGTGTCGGCGCTGGGCGTGCGACGCCAATCGCGGCCGTGAACGGTTTGTTCCATCAGGACGCTGGTGCCGCCGCCGGGTGGTTGGTAACGCAGACGAACTTGCAGCAAGGTGTCGCCAGCGAACGGCGCAGGGGCCGCGCGTTCGTTACGCTGATTGGCAATGAACGGATTCGCATCGGTGGCTTCCGTGTGGACACTGGCCGGAACAATTTCGTAGAGCGCAGTCATGGTGTGGCCAGCGCCGATTTCTCCGGCGTCGATGCGATCGTTATTGAAGTCCTCGCGCCGCAGTTGGCGATTTTCGTAACCGATCAGGCGCCACGACGCGACCTCTGCGGGGTTGAAAAACACCTGGATTTTCACGTCTTGCGCGATGGTTACCAAACTGGAGGGCAGCTGCGTGACAAACAAACGTTTGGCTTCGTCGGCCCGATCGATGAAGGCGTGGAAGCCATTGCCCTTATCGGCGATTTGCTGGAGACGCGCATCGCCGCCGCCGCCCATGCCGAAACCGAGAGCGGTCAGATAGACGCCGGCTTCCGCTTCGCGGCGCACCAGGTTGATCAGTTCTTCATGATTGGTGGTGCCGACATTAAAATCACCGTCGGTTGCAAGAATCACTCGCGTTTCGCTGCCACGGGTCTGCATCAAGCGCGCCATGCGATAGGCTTCGCGAATCCCAGCGGAACCGTGCGTGGAACCTCCAGAACCAAGACGATCGATGGCGCGGCGAAT
>JANMYZ010000019.1:0-1865 GCA_031382605.1 Planctomycetota bacterium
GACTCCGGTCACTCCGCAAAAGATTGATCCTCTGCCCGCAGCGAACAAACCACCGGTAGATACTACCGAACTTAAAAAAGTGGCCGAACAAGCCCCGGCAGCGCCCAAGGCCAACGAATTTGCCGCTCAAGGGTTTCTCGAAGAGCGCGCCGTGGCAGCCGTCGGCACCAACTACGTCCTCATCGACAAAAATGGTAAAGTCTGCGCCTTCGTCAAAACCAAACCTGGCGTCGATATCCAACTCTCAGAATTTTTCTGGCGCCTCGTTGGAGTCAAAGGCGAAGCCCAACCGATCGCCGCCGATAAGCACGGCCAAGGCAGCGGACCGATTCCGTTGGTCCTGGTCGATGATGTGCTGTTGCTGCGTTAATGTCCGATGTTTCATGTCCGATGTTCGGATGTCGGACATCGAACATTTAAAGGACATTTAGATGGCCAAGCCCGCTCACGACACCCCAATGATGCGTCAGTATCTGGAAGCCAAAGCGGCGCATCCGGATGCGGTGTTGTTGATGCGGATGGGTGATTTTTATGAAGCGTTTTTGGGCGATGCGGAGGAACTTGCGCGCCACGCGGGGGTGGCACTGACGTGTCGTAACAAAGAATCGGATCATCCGGTGGCAATGGCTGGGGTGCCGCATCATTGTTTGCATACCTATCTGCCGCGTTTGCTCGCCGCTGGCAAACGAGTGGCGATCATGGATCAGTTGGAAGATCCGAAAGAAGCCAAAGGACTGGTAAAACGCGGGCTGACGCGCGTCATTACCGCTGGCACCTTGATTGATGAAAGCGCGCTGGATGACACCAGCGCCAACTATTTAGTCGCGCTCACCGGGCTTGATGGCGTGGTTGGTGTCGCGGCGCTCGACATCAGTACGGGGCATTTCACCGTCGAAACGGCCGATGATTCGCAACGCTTAGCGCTGGTGTTGGCGCGCCTGGCTCCGGCAGAAATCGTGCTTCCCGAAGAACTTCGTCGCAGCGAAGGCACCGCCGCACGTTTGCAAATTTTATGCGCGCCGGTTGCGCTGCCACCACTGGCGGGACTTGCGGCCTATGCGTGGAAACCAGCCGATGCTCGACGGTGGTTATGCGAGCGCTTGGCGGTCTCGACGCTCGACGGTTTTGGGGTCGGTGCGGACGACGATCATTTAGCAGCGGCGGCAGCGGCGGCTTTGCGTTACGCCGACAGCGCGGCAAATCCTGGCAATATTGGCAAAGGCCTGGGACATGTACGACGCCTTCAGCGTCTGCATCACGGCGACCACTTGGTTATCGACGCGACCTGCCGGCGAAATCTTGAACTGCTGCGCGGCAGTCGTGATTCCACTCGGCAAGGCAGTCTGTTGGCCGCCATTGATCGCACTCGTAGCGCTGCCGGTGCGCGCTTGCTTGCGGAATGGCTCGCGCGTCCGCTGACCTCGCTGGTTGCGATCAAACAGCGGCATGACGCGGTGGAGTTCTTGGTTGGTGACGATCGTCGACGCGATGATGTTCGTGCGGCGCTGGCGATGGTTTATGATCTTGAGCGCTTGGTCGCGCGCATCGCCACTGGTCGTTGTCACGGCCGCGATCTGGTTCATCTCGCCACCACATTAACGGCTGCTGAAACCGTGGCCACAGCACTGGATGCCTCTGCGGATAACACCAGCTTGCCGACATTATTGGCGCTCGCGCACGACGATCTTGCTCCAGCACCCGAACTCGTGCGAGCGATCACGCTGACCTTGGTTGACGATCCTCCGCTGACCATTGGTGAAGGCGGATTGGTGCGTGATGGCGTCGATCCCGAACTCGATCGTCTGCGCGCTATTCGTCGCGATGCCAACGTGTGGTTAGCCGAATACCAAGCCCGCGAAGCGGCC
>JANMYZ010000078.1:0-10843 GCA_031382605.1 Planctomycetota bacterium
TTTATGCCGCGCAAAGAGGTGAAGGAAGGCAGCGAAACTCGCTGCGCGAGGAAAGGAACGGGGAATAGCCATAAGCCCCGAAAATTTTTTCTGAGCTGAATGTCAAGTGCTAAATTGCAGATAAACACGGTAATTCATGGCATTTTTACTAACGCAACGCCATTGCCCCGTTGGGGGCTTTGCTCACCATCTCCGTTGATTCCCGGCGCTAAAGCGCCGGGCTGGCCTTACGTCGCCCCCGTTGGGGGCTTTCGCAAACGAAGATCAGTGCGACCACCAAGAAGAACTCAGGCCACAGACCTGTTCGTTGCCCGCAACTCCCAACGTTATGGGTAATGCCCAGGGCAACGCCCTGCTCATTACCCATAAGCCCCTCGTCGTCGCGAGAACGAGCACCGTGAAGATTTCAATTTTATGGCTAAGGCCCGCCACGAGTGACGAAAGCGGGATTATAAGTCCATGAAAATCGAAAGTTGCACTTTCGATTTTCATGCAATGATTTCACAAATGTTTAACCGTAAAAGCGCTCAAGCACAACTGGAAACGGCATTGGAGGAAAATCCTGTGATTGCTTTGCTGGGGCCACGTCAGTGCGGAAAAAGCACGCTGGCGCGCCAGGTAGCAGACCACGAGGCGAAGCACCAAGACGTTCACTGGTTCGATCTCGAAAGCGCAAGTGACCGCGCCGCTTTGCAGCAAGCCGAACTCACCCTGAAACCATTGACCGGCCTGGTGGTGATCGACGAAGTCCAGCGCTTGCCCAGTCTCTTCGGCACTCTTCGTCCGCTGGCTGATCGTCGGGAAAAACCAGCACGTTTCTTACTGTTGGGTAGTGCTTCACCAGACATCGTGAAGGGGGTTAGCGAAAGCCTGGCTGGGCGTGTGGGCTTCGTCGATCTTGGCGGTTTCAACCTCAGTGAAGTTGGGGTCAAAGCGCTTGATGCTCTGTGGCTGCGCGGCGGTTTTCCGCGTTCCTTTATGGCCACTTCTGACGCCGCAAGTTTTCGCTGGCGGACCGATTTCATTCGCACGTTTTTAGAACAGGATTTACCGCAACTCGGCGTTCGCACGGCGTCAGAAACGCTGCGGCGATTTTGGACCATGGTCGCTCATTTTCATGGCCAAGTATGGAATGCTGCCGAATTAGCGCGTTCGCTTGGCGCCAGCGAACCGACCGCACGTCATTATCTCGATCTTTTGTGTGGCACGTTCATGGTACGGCGCCTGCAACCGTGGCACACCAACCTTGGCAAGCGCGAACTGAAGGCGCCAAAAGTTTACCTGCGTGACGCGGGTCTCTTGCACCATCTTCTGGGTATTCGTTCACGTTCCGAATTACTGAGCCACGCCAAGCTGGGGGCTTCGTGGGAGGGTTTCGCGCTCGAACAAGTATTGGCGTCCTGCGGGTCAGAAGACACCTGGTATTGGGCCACGCACAATGGCGCCGAATTAGATTTATTACTACGACGTGGAGGGAAAAACTGGGGCGTGGAATTCAAGGTCAGCGATGCCCCAGAGATGACCAAGTCGCTCCATATCGCCATGGAAGACTTGAAGCTCGAACGCGCCTGGGTGGTGTATCCCGGTGAACGGCGTTACGCGCTGACCGAACGGATCGAGGCTCTACCGCTGCGTCAAGTCGCGCAGATTCGCGCAGCGATTGCGGCGACGTAATCTATTGACCATGCGGTAATCCATGTGCTAGCGCGTGCTTATTTGGCGGGCTTCTTGCTCTTCGATTTGTCCAGTGGACGAACTAACACCATTCCATCGAACCACGTCTGAGCCATGCGCTCATAGGTTTCTGCATTCGGATGGTTAATGCCGTTCGAATAGCGCGTTTTATCGATCGCACCTTTGTCGATCAGGTTGGTATATTGATCGACCGTGCTCACCCGCTTGCCTTGCGCTTTATACGTTGGAACCAGCGTGTCGCGAATGTAGATGTTGTAGTCGACGATGGTTTGCGAAAAATTTGCCATAGGCGTAATTTGCGCGACGATCACCTCCGTGGCTGGATTTGCCGTAACAATCGCTTGAATGATCTGCTCAAGGTTTTTTCGCGCCGCAACGCTTCCCCCATCATTGATGCCCGCCATCAACAAAACGATGTCGGGTTTATCGGCAGCAAGCCACTCACGAATATGATCTAAGATTCCTTGGGTGCCCCAACCACCATAACCGCGGTGATGATCCTGGTCGAGCTTCCTCAGATCCAGCACAGGCATATTTTTTGGTATTCCAAAAGCGCCATTCCATGGTTCTTGGCAAGCTCCAACGAATTTGAAAGAATATCCAGCCTCGGTCAGTCGTTTGTACAGACCACTACGATAGCCAAATTCAAACGGCACATCCCACTTGGGGTTGTCGGTGTAGCCAGCCGTTATCGAATCACCCAGACATAGAATGCGAAGTGGTTCGGCCGCCTGGGCCATTGAGACGACGCCCGCGATCATGAGAGCGACGGCGAGGAACATGCTCTGTAGGTGTTTTTTCATATACTCTTCCTTGATCCTCTGTTAACCGCTGCTCTAGCGAACACCAGCGGTGTGGTGTTCGCTTTGGCGCAGAACCAACGAGGCAATGGCTCTTTGAACCTAAAACCGCAGTAGAAAATCATTTTACCGCAAAGCCGCAAAGTTAGTAAGCCATCGATCATCTAGATTTCGAGTCTAAGCCTTGTTTTCCTTTGCGTCTTTGCGTCTTTGCGGTGGAAGTCTGAATTCCTACTGCCGCTACAAGGGTAAACTGAACCCTCGGCGTAGCCCTCAATTTCCTGCGCCGGTGATTGCAGAATGGCCATTTGCTAGATGCTCCCCGCCCCATGCCGGTCATCCTTAGCTGCCACGACCTCTCACGTTCTTTCGACATTCGCCCGTTGTTCGAAGGATTATCCTTTGCCATCGAAGACGGTGAGCGGGTCGCGCTGATCGGGCCGAATGGTACCGGCAAGTCGACGCTGCTGCGCATTCTTGCCGGGCTGGACAAGCCTGATGAGGGCGAACGCGCCGTGGCCCGCGATCGCACCATGGTGTATTTGGCGCAGAACGATGTCTTCACCGAAGCCACGCCGCGTGCGGTGTTGCTGGCCGCCGTGCCCAAACATATCGTCGAGCATCAGCATGACGCCACCGTCGCCGCTGCGCTGAGTCGCGCTGGTTTCGATGCCGCTACGTCAGATCGCGCGGTCGATCAATTGTCGGGTGGCTGGCGTAAGCGTTTGGCGATTTCCCGCGCGCTGATGCAGGGTCCAGATTTATTGCTGCTCGACGAACCGACCAACCACTTGGACCTTGAAGGCATTTGGTGGTTGGAGCGTACCCTCGCTTCGTTGCGCACCACCGTGGTCATGGTCAGTCACGATCGTACGTTCTTGGAGCGCGTGGCGACCCGCGTGATCGAACTCAATCGCGCATATCCCGAAGGCCACTTCAGTTCCTACGGCAAATACAGCACGTTCTTAGAAAAGCGGGCCGAATTCATTGCCAATCAAAACAGCCGTCAAGAAGTGCTCGACAACCAAGTGCGCCGTGCGGTCGATTGGCTGCAACGTGGACCAAAGGCTCAAACGGTCAAAGCCGCTGCGCGAGTCGATGACGCCGAACGTAAAATTGCTGAGTTGTCAGAACTCAAATACCGCAACGCCCAGCACCGCAGCGCGGCGATTGATTTCACTGCCAGCGGACGTCGCACTAACGATCTGGTGGTGATGACGGAAATCGGCAAAGCGCTGGGCGGACGACAACTCTTTCGTGATCTGACGCTCACACTTTCACCCGGCATGCGACTGGGTTTGCTCGGCCTCAATGGCAGTGGCAAAACGTCGTTGTTGAAAATTATCTCTGGCGCACTGCCACTTGATCAGGGGAAAATTAAACGCGCTTTTGAACTGAAAATCGTCTACTTCGAACAGACCCGCGCTTCGCTTGATCAAAAGCAAACGCTGCGTCGCGCCTTATGCCCAGCTGGCGACACGGTGATGTTCCGCGATCGCGGCATGCACATTGCCTCGTGGGCGAAGCGCTTTTTGTTCCGTCCAGAACAGCTTGATCTGGAAGTCGCCAAACTGTCCGGCGGCGAACAAGCGCGCGTGTTGATTGCCAACTTGATGAAACAGCCAGCGGATCTGCTGATTCTCGACGAACCGACCAACGATCTCGACATTCAATCGTTGGAAGTGCTCGAAGAAAACCTCTGCGATTTCCCAGGTGCGCTGGTGATGGTGACCCACGATCGCTTCCTGCTCGACCGCGTATCGAATCGTCTGTTGGCGCTCGACGGCAACGGCGGCACTGACTTAATTGCCGACTACGCCCAATGGGAAGCGCTGGCGCAACGACGCGAAGAACAGCGCTTAAACGCCAACGTCGCCGCAACGGCTCCGGTCAAAAATACCGCCACCGAAAAAATCACCGCCAAAGGCCTGACCTCGAAAGAGCGCCGTGAACTCGAAGGCATGGCCGACAAACTCGCCGCCGCCGAAGCCGGTGTCGCAGCGGTCGACGTGCGCTTGAATGACTCAGCCGTCACCAGCGATCCCGACGCATTGGAAAAAGCCTGCGCCGATCTCGCCACGGCTCAAGAAGCGGTCGACGCGGTGTATGCACGCTGGCAGGAGTTGGAAGCACGCGCGAATGGGTAAGTAAGGTTTGTAAAGGCAGACAAAACAGGAGAACGCAGGGGCGCAGAAGAATCATCGGGGATAGTGACCCGTAAGGATTACCGTTTTTCTAGCTAATTTCTCATAAGATTACTTCATAATGATGTGTGACTAAAAACGGGAATGTGTGTGGTGTGCCTAAAATGTGTGCGTCGCGTTCAATAATCACCATTCACTACCATGAATCACAGAAGAATTGCCAATGTTGATTCATGAACGGCGCGATAACTGCGACTGTGCACGGTGTTAAGTCGACTCTTGCAAAATCAGCATTGATCGACAGAAAGATTACATTCAAACCTAAGAGCTTAGCGCTCATCAGTAACCAATGCGTCCATTGGATGCAGCAGACGAACCCATTAGGAGGCACTATGCCGATCTTTACGCATTCCTTAGCTCACCCCATAAGAAGGAGCGCTCTCAACGCGTTTCTTCGCCAGCCCACCATCCGTGCGGTGGCATTGGTGTTTGGCATGTGTCTTTCCCTCGCCGTGATGACGGGCTGTGGGGCGACGCGTGAGACAGCGAAAGTGGATGTGGTGTGGCAAAGTCCAATCGCACGCCTGGAACCAGCCGAGGTAGGGCAGGACAAGGTTTGGATAGATTTCCAAAATGTAACTGGGGGGACAGACGATTTGTTACCGCATATTGAGGCAGCAATCATAGCGCGTGGTTATCATCTAGCAAAATCACACAAAGAAGCGGACTTTGTGCTGTGGACTACTTTACGTTTCTTTGACAAGGTTGACGAAAATAACAGTTCCGCTCGTAATGCAATTATGGCCGGGGCGGTGATTGGCGGTGCGGCTGGTGGTGTAACTGGCTACGCGAGTGCGGCTCATCGCGGCATTAACACTGGGGCGTCAACTGCTGGTGGAGTGGTTGGTGGCGCAATTATTGGTGCGGGCGCTGGCTACGCGATCAACTATTTTACCAGCGAAGAAAAATTTGAAATGATCCTCGATGTCCAATTAGGCCGAAAGATTTCCGGAGGGGTCATGACGACAGAAAAATCAGGGACTGGAAACGATGCGAAAGATCACGTGATTGGCGCCGCAGAAACAAATGCAGGTACCCTGGTGCAAAATAGCACCAATTCTGCCACTAGCGGGCAAAAACAAGAAATGAAACGCGAAAAAGCACACTTTGAGACAGAGAATCGCATATGCATCGCCAGCTACGGTAATCGCCTGAAGAAAGAAGACGCCTTTGGTTCGATCTTAGATCGATTGAAAAATGCTCTCCCACAAACATTGCCTCGTCCTCCACGCGCTCAGTAAACAATAGAAAGCAGGGCATAGTGTAGACACACAACCTGTGGTCACGCATTATCGCTTAATGCTCCCATCTTATCAGCGATGACCTACTTTTCTTGCACTTGTGCAAATGACGCTCTGGCAACGCGGCTGACGGTTGCCAGAGATGCTCAAAGAATACATCGTCGTCATGTGCGAGTGCACTCCCCTCTATCTCTTCGCATTATTTTGCTCGTCATTTCCTGTGCCTGCGTCATCAACGCCCAGGATGCCAAGCAACGCGCGAATGATGCGCGCGCTTTGCTTGCTCGTACGCTATCTCCGCCGATGCATATCGTGCTTGGCGATCCGCTTATTGTCGATGTTCGTCTTCATACGGATGTCGTTGCTCCCCATGCATTGGCGAAACGGTGGCAGTTTGTCGTGGCTGGTCCCGTTGTTGGTGATGGGCAACGAATCATTTCGGTCAGCTTGGTGCCTAACGGAAAACGCTCGGCTGATTTGTCAGCGTGGAAGCGGCCGTTGTTGATTGCAGAAGTCGCGACGAACCAAGCGCAACCAACGCGCATGTCGGCGACGTGGCAGGCGCAGGTCGAATTGCGCTCACGTACCCTGGTTGATGGACCGAGCGATAATCCCGTGGCGGTGTTGCCCATGGCACAACGATCGGCGGCTTTGGCCGACACGCCGATGATCGACTGGACCAGTGAGGCTTTTCAGAACGGCCTTGATACCGCTGATTTGCGGCCGCATGAAGGCGAGCACACCATCGCCTTTGCTCAGCGCGTTCTGCGTCACGTCCGCAGCTTGAGCTATCGCTACACCGCTGAGATGAATCGCTGCGCTTCGCATGTGTTGAGCAGTGGGACCAGCGATTGTGGCGGACTTGGTGGGCTTGCCGTCGCCACGTTGCGGGCAGCGGGTATTCCCGCGCGTTTGCTGGTCGGTCGTTGGGCTAAAACGGCCAAACCCACCGATCAACTTGAAGGCCTGCCGTACGGTCAATGGCACGTCAAACTTGAGTTCTATGTTGACGGTGTGGGCTGGATTCCCACTGACGCGGCGATCGAGATGAATGATCCCACCGCGTGGTTTGGCAAACAAAACGCTGATTTTATCACGCTGCACGTCGATCCAGGCGTGCGCGTGAAGACGCTCTTTGGCGAACGCGAGCTGTTGTTGGCGCAGGGTATGGCTTTTTGGATCCGCGGAGATGGCACCCTGGACGACAAAACCGTGGAGGAAACCTGGACGGTTACGCCCGTGCGATAACCACCGCGTAGGTATGTGCTGGGACAAATCCCCGCACGAAAGGAATGGTCACCAGTGATTGCCCCCCGCTATTGTCGCCCTAGCGTGCCGCCCCTTCATGGCACGCACCTTTATCCAAGTCTCCGAACTTCATAAACACTACGGCTCCACCGCCATTCTGGACGGGGCGTCGGTGGCGATCTTGGATGATCACCGCATTGGCGTGATCGGGCGCAATGGTGCGGGAAAATCGACCCTATGTCGGATCATCCTGGGTGAAGAGACCGCCGACGGCGGCAAAATTTCGATGCATGCCGACATGCGTTTGAGCTACTTAGAGCAGAAGGATCCGTTCCGCGATGGCGAAAGCGTGCTCGACTTTTTGATGCGCTACAGTGGGTGTGAAAATTGGCGCTGCGGTCAACTCGCGGGTCGTTTCTTGCTGAAGAATGATCAGATGGCGCGCGAAGTGCGCAGCTTGTCCGGCGGTTTTCAAACCCGCGTGCGGCTGTGTGCGATGTTGCTGAAAGATCCGAACTTTCTCGTTCTGGACGAACCGACCAACTACCTTGATCTGAAAACGTTGCTGTTGTTGGAAGGCTTCCTGCGCGATTATCGCGGCGGTTATATTATTGTTTCGCACGATCGCGAATTTTTGAAACGCACCTGTACGTCGACGCTCGAAGTTGAGCGCGGACAGATCACGCTGTATCCGGGCGGCGTCGAAGAATGCTTAGCCTACAAGGCAGAGCAGCGCATTCAGGCCGAGGCCTTCAACGCCAACATCGAAATCCGGCGCAAGCAATTGCAGACCTTCGTCGATAAGAACAAAGCCAAAGCATCGAAAGCAACCCAGGCGGCATCGAAGGCGAAGATGCTCGATCGTTTGGAAGTTAAAGAAGTCGCTGGTGATTTGGACGCGGTAAAAATTACCGTGATGCCGGTGGAAACCCGCCAGGGCGCGGCGATCCGGATTGTTAACCTGGGCATCGGTTACCCTGAAAAAACCATTGCTGAAGGCATCAGCTTCGAAATCGAACGCGGCCGCCACGTCGCCGTGGTCGGTGATAATGGCCAGGGAAAAACCACCTTTCTGGCAACCGTCGCGGGCAAGTTGCCGCCCAAAGGTGGCGAGATTCGCTGGGGTCACGGCATCGTGGTGGGAGCCTATGCTCAACACGTTTTCACCGCGATGGATCCGTCAGTAACGGTGCAACGTTATCTGGAGCGTTCCGCTTCTGCTGCTGGTGGGCCGATGACGCCAACCCAACGCATCCTTGATATGGCCGGAGCGTTTCTTTTCCGTGGTTCAGATGTGGAAAAGAAAATTGCCGTCCTGTCCGGCGGTGAACGTGCGCGTTTGTGCTTGGCCGGTTTGTTACTGTCGCGTTGCACGGTGTTGCTGCTCGACGAACCGACCAACCATCTTGATTTTGAAACCGTTGAAGCGCTGGCTGATGCGCTCAAAACGTTTGACGGCACGATTTTCCTGACCAGTCACGATCGCACGTTTGTTTCACGCGTGGCCACCGACATCGTCGAAGTACGTGACGGCAAGGTTGAGCTCTATCCCGACGATTACGCTGGTTATGTCCATCGTATCGAACGCGAAGCGCTGGAAGGCGACGCGCCCACGGCACCTGTGGCTGGAACCACTCCAGTCGCTGGCAAAGCGACACCGATCAGCGCGGTCGAACGCAAAGCGCAGCACGAACGCGTGCGCACGCTGCGCAACCAATTGAAACAAGTTGAAAAACAAGTGGCTGCGTTCGACGCTGAAAAGAAGCAACTCAACGCCAAGCTGGAAGTTGATCCCACCAGCTACCAACCTGAAACCATCGCCCGCCTCGACATCGTCACAAAATCTCTTGATGAGCAGGAAGCCCGTTGGCTGACGCTCAACGACGAGATCGAATCCCTCACCGCCCAGGAATGACCATGGCCACTGTTACCACCTCAGTTACGACCACCTCACCTTGCCCCTGCACCAGCGGCCGTACCTACGGCGAATGCTGCGAACCATTCTTGAGCGGCAAAGCTCAGCCAACCACTGCCGAAGCGCTGATGCGCGCGCGCTACACTGCCTACGCCGTTGGCCAAGTGGAATACGTCGCCGGCACTGATGATCCAGGCAGCCGCGAGAAATTCGATCGTGCAGCCGCCGAAACGTGGTCGAGCAAATCCGAATGGATCGGCCTGGAAGTCATCGACAAAGAAGCCGGCGGAGCCAACGATCAAGAAGGCATCGTCGAATTTGCTGCTCACTTCAAACTCGCTGGCAAAGCGCACGCGCATCGCGAACGCTCGCGCTTCAAGCGCATCGAAGGCAAATGGCATTACATCGACGGCGAAACCCCGATCGTTAAACCGTTCGTCCACGAAGGCCCGATCGTTGGCCGCAACGATCCTTGCCATTGCGGCAGTGGCAAAAAATTCAAGAAGTGCCACGGCGCGTAAGCACCGAAGCCGGAGACTGAAGGTGAGGTTAGCGCTGCGACTTGATGCGTTATGACCAACGGCAAGGATCCCACTCGCATGTCAAAAGCCAAGTCAGCCGTTCAATCCAAAGCCAAGCCTGTCGCTCCGGTGGTTAGTCTTGAAAAAGCCATACACGTCATTCGTGGACATCGAGTCATGCTCGATGAAGAACTAGCAGGCCTCTATGGTGTCCCAACTGGTCGGCTCAATGAAGCTGTAAAACGCAATATGGGGCGTTTTCCTGAGGACTTTGCCTTCCGGCTGACGCAGTCAGAAGCGGACAACTTGAAATCGCAATTTGCGATTTCAAGAATCCATGGCGGTCGTCGTTCAGCGCCGATGGCATTCACGGAGCAGGGCGTAGCCATGCTTTCCAGCGTGCTCAGCAGTGAACGTGCGGTTGCGGTGAATATTGGAATTATGCGCGCCTTCGTAAGAATGCGTCAGGCGATTGCCGTCAATTCCGAATTGGCCAAACGAATGGCCGTGGTCGAAGCCAAGCTGGACCAGCATCGTGCCGAAACGGGGAAGACACTCGCCGAGCACGAGAAGCACATTCGCGTGGTGTTTGAAACTATCCGACAATTGATGGTCGAAGATGATAATCCGACACCGCCATCTCGCGTTGGCTTCAAACTGCAATAGAGGTCTCAACAGGTAAAGGACAACAAGTAAGCCTCGTCATTACTTGAGCATATCCAGAATGCTGCGCGGGATCTGATTCGCCTGCGCCAGCATCGCGGTGGCGGCCTGATAAATGATGTTGTGCCGTGCATACGCGGCGCTTTCGGCGGCGAAGTCGGTGTCGCGCAACTGACTTTCCGAGCTGGTCAGATTTTCGAAGGAAACCCGCAGGGAATTGAGCGACGACTCCAAGGCATTCGCTTGAATCGCGCCGGCATTTCCGCGCGCGGCGTTGACCTCGGCGATGGCCGCATCAATGACGGCGAAGGCACTGTCGGTATTGCCGGTCGTTAGTGCGGATGAAGTCAGCAAATCTTGCAGGCTGGCATAGCCATTGACGGCGAGGTTCGCGGTGCGGCCCAAGGCCCCTGCGCGCATATCTGGAATATCAATGATGGTGGTTTGATTGGCTAAAGAGCCAGTTTGAATAAATGTCGTACTTTGACGAAGCGCTCCGTAACGGCCCGCCGCAAGCGTCATGGTGGTCCCACTCGTGCCGCCGCTGGTATCGAGA
>JANMYZ010000081.1:0-1862 GCA_031382605.1 Planctomycetota bacterium
GCAATAATGCTAATCCGTGTTCCGTTCAGGTCGGCGCGGGCCAGTACCGAACGCAGCACATCACGAGCACGATTCGCGCGCGTATCAAGGCCATCAGGACCGGCATCGCGCAGATCCATACTTGGCGAGACATCCAAGGCGATCACCAGTCGCTTGGTCGCGGCCTGACGCAATTGTCCAACGAGGTCATCTTGCGGAACCAGCATCAACGTGCTCAAACCCCAGCCAAGCGCGGTTGCTGCCACCGTACGCAGGAGTGGCGCGACTGTGGTCCAGGTACGCGGTGTGCCGCCAGGAAAAGCGAGCAAGGCGATACGCTGACACCGCCAACGATGCAGAAATTCACCACTTCCAACGAGAGTGGCGATGATCAACGCAATGCCGACAGGAGATATTACCATGGCGTGAAACGCAATTTCAGCATGGTGAAACCAAAGGTCAGCAGCAACCCAAGACCAATCAGCGCGAAAGGCCGCAGGTAATCGACGTGCTTTTGTGCGGCGGCAGCAAATGTAGCTGGTTTCATGCGATCAATATGTGCAAAAACCGCATTAAGCGCCTGCGGATCAGTAACCGCAAACGCCCGACCACCGCTAGCGGAACAAATCGCCTGAAGTTCATTTTGTGGTTGGCCCTGGCCGATATAAATCATGAAAAGCGTAATGCCCCGACTGTGAAAAGCCTCGCTCAGTTCTGGTACTACCGCTTGATTCATGTCACTGCTGTTTCCATCAGAAACCAATACGATCATGCGATCACCAACATCAGTTGATGTTCGCACGCGGTCCATGGTCGCGAGACAAGTACGTAATGCTTTCGCGATTTGAGTTCCGCCAAAGTGCTGTGGCAGATTTTCCGGCCGTAACCACGGAATTGACTGGCGAATCACCGCCAAATCTTTGGTTCCAGGAACCCAGCGTAATGCTTCATTGCCAAAAATAGTGAGGCCAAAGGCATCGCCCACTCGCTTAGTCGTAAAATCACTAATCGCACCCATCGCGGTATCATAGGCGGTAGAGGTACCGAATGAACTGGTCATGCTGCCCGAGACATCGAGACAAAATTCAATATTGGTTTGCACGCGCTGCGCTTGTGGCACGGCAATACGCTGCGGACGCGCCCACAATATCACGGCACATGCCAGCAATAATGCCGGCAACACATTCGCGGCGAGCACCAAGCGGTGAAGCCAGCGACGATGTGGTTGCGCTCCGTGGTCGATTGGCAACGGCACACGACGGCCACGACGCATGATCTCCCATGCGGCTAAGGCAAATGGCAACACCAGCAAAAGTAATAAACTCGGATGCGCAAAAGTCATGATGACGCCACCAATCCAGCACGGGATGCAGCGCCGTAAGGAGCAAGCAGCGCATCGACATCGACCGTCCCACGCCCAGGCGGAGCATGCAGCCACGTGTCCAAATGACGCAGAAGAACTCCAGCCTCAGGATGTTCTCGCAAACGCTGCATGGCCGTGGGCGCATCCAGCTGATGGAGACCCAAACGTTCGCGCCAGTGTATGAATAAAAGGCGCTCAAGTTGCGCACGTTGATTCGCATCAAGACCTGGGCCGCGCGCTTTAATAATCAGGTCACGTAATTGTTCCGCTAAACTTGAAATCGCCACCAAAGCAATCACGGGAGCTCGACGTTTACGCCGCCAAAAAAACGGCAAGACGGCCAACCAGGCAAGGCCAAGAACCAACATCAGTTTTTGGTAGCCGCCAAATGAAAATGCGTCAGCTCGCTTTGTCTCGATCAAATTACCTGGAAATCCTGGTGGTAACACTGAACTCACGGTAATCGAAATGGGCTCTACACCACTCAAAGTATGGCCGTCCACATCGACCAAAAAGCGAG
>JANMYZ010000090.1:0-5811 GCA_031382605.1 Planctomycetota bacterium
GCCAAGGCGACGCAGGGATTGCGCTAAAAGAGCTTTATTATCCGTCTGTTTGTGCGTGGCGATGCAGCGTTGATGGAGAGCAATGGCTTGTTCGAAGTTGCCGTGGCGGCGTTCCATTTCTGCCCATCGTGCGATGGTTTCGGTGGCATCGTAAGATCGCGCCAGCTCGCTCGATAAAGTAACGCTGGCTTCGTATTCACTTGCTGACGCGGCGAAATCACCAAGCAGCGCATAAGCCGCCGCTTTGCATTCATGGGTTTGCGCCCGTAGCGGACCTTTACGAAAACTAACAAAGACTTTCAGCGCGCGATCACTGTGTTGAATGGCTTCAGCCGCATCGCCATTGCCTTTTCGTTGGATTAAACCCTGGGCAAGGTCGAGTTGGCACATACCGATTTGCACGTGATCGTTAAGATCTTGGGCGATTTGTAACGCGCGCTTGAGCAGCCGCACGCCGTTATCGTCACCACCGCGTAGCATCAAACAGGCTTGTCCAGCACGGGTTGCCGCGTCGAGCGCCAAGCGTTGCTCGTTGGCGAACTCCAACGCTTTCAGCGCCTCGACCAGCACCTTGACGCCGTCGGCGTGGTTGCCCGCTTTGCTAAAAAGTTTTCCAAGATCGACCAACACTTCTGCACGACGGGCTGGTGAACCTGCTTTTTCCCATAGTTCAGCGCAGCGGCGAAAATGCGGCACTCCGGCATCAAGCGCGGCCCCGGTTTTATTTTCCAGAATCAGTAAACCGAGGCGACGTTCTTCACGGGCCTGGTCAGCCATAGCTTCCAAATCGTGATTGGACAGTGGGCCGCCCTGGGCACTGGGAGCAATGGAGCGTGGGTCAGGCAAATGGTCAGTCATGGCGAGGCACTCCAGTGGCGCTCAGTTGGTCAAAGTTGGTATCGCTTTGTCCAGCTTTTGGACAGATCGTCCATGGATATGTGATGGAATCGGTCGGCGGTGTCGTGGACGCGTACGGTAAAATACACGGGCAGTCCGTAGCAACACCAGCGGTCGTCGATTGGCCTTTTGCGCATGGTTGCCACGATCCCGCACATGCGTGTTGCCCTTATTTTGGTCGTGCTGCTGGTAATGCTGGGATTCAGCGGCTGCGGAGGTCCGACCTTCCGCCACGCTCAGGGCGATCCCGCAGGTGCCTTAACCCTCATCGAAGTTGAACTTTCACGTCAGTTTGTCCGCGATTTACGCAATCGTGGCCCAGGTGGTCGAGAATACGTGGCGTATAATTCGGGTTTTGTCGGCAGCGCTTGGGGCGGATACGGCTATCGAAGTTACCCGTACGGCTACTGCCCGCCTTACCATCACCATTCCTTTGATCCCTTTTTCTCCAGCGCTGCGTCGTGGAGCGGCCCAGCGCCGACGACGGTTTACCTTTTGGCCGGTGATGGCCCAGGCCAAGCTCGACTGCTGCGCACCGAGCTCGAATACGGTTTGACGATCATTGATCTTCCCATCCGTCCAGGCCGTCAGGTGACCTTGACCATGCAGGCCTACGGCGGTTACGAAGGTTGGGAGACGTTGGGTACTTTTACCGCTGCGGATAAACCCGGCCAGCGCGTGGTGATCGATGCGAAAGAACATGCGCCGCGCATCATCGTTACGAATCCAGACGGCACCGTGCAGGAAGTCGTGCCGGTACCGGCACCAGCACCAGCACCAGCAATCAGTCCAACACCTGCATCCGCACCGTGATTATGGGGGCGTAGCGGCGCTCAGCGGTCGGCTGTTGGTCGTCTCGCGGTCAAGCATACAACCCTGAGCATGGACTTTCCCGATACGCGCTGGTCTCTCATTGGTCGTTTGGCTGAGCAACCCGATCAGGTTGCGGTGGTGATGGAATTATACGCTGATCCCGTTGGTCGTTATTTGCGTCATAAATTCGCCAGTGAAAAAGGCTCTGCTCGGCTTGACGACGTGGTGCAAGAAGTCCTCATCTATTTACTCGAACATCCAGACTTGCTCGCGCGGGCAAAACCCGGCGAAATTGAAGTCGGTCAAGCCAGTCGCGTTGGTTATTTTATGATGTCCGTGGCCTACAACCCCGCGCGCAAAGCGCTGCGTCGGCACACCCACGGACGTGAAATGAACGCCGCGATGGGTGAAGACGGCGAAACCACGGTGGCCGAAGCGCTCGCCATCGCCCGCCAACCAACCACCGAATCGGCAATGGCGATGGACCGCGCCTGGGCAGAGTCCGTGCTCGCTGCCGCGTGGCGCGACCTCGCTGCGTGGGCCGATGACGGCACTTTAGAAGCAGAGATTCCGCGCATCCTGCAAGCGAATCTGGTCGACGGTCGGAATCTGCGCGAGGTCTGCGCTGAGCTCGACATGCCTCTCGCGACGTGTCATCGTCGCTTAGCGCGTGGTCGGACGTATTTACAAAAAGCCATTGCTGATCGCCTGCGTCAAGCCGGAGAAATCAATCTTACCGAAGACGGCACGGCCGCGTGTGAAGTGTTGTTGAGCGCGCTGAGAGTCTGATTTTAAAATGGGCGAAGACCGTTTTAGCGCGATTTTTTTTGGTGACATTGAGCTCGCCGGATGTGACAGACGAACCTGCCTAAAACAAACATTGGCGGTAACTACATTGTCTCTGGCGGTGGTCCCTACATGATTCGCACCTAGAAAGCCTCGCGTGAGGTCAGGTGAGACAGATCCGATGAATTACGTCGAAACGCCGCGTCTTTTAGCGGTTATGGGACCGCAGCCGCTATGGCATCACTACCGTTGCATCCCGGTGTGGGAAGAACCTGAAATGTTGTTCGTCGTTGGCTGGGGAATATTGGATGCCTCAGCATTGGAAGACCTCGCGCTGATCTTCGGCAAGAATGTCCGACAAATTGGCACCGGTGAGCGTGATGCGTTGGAGTCGCTCATCCGGGCCCACGCCGTGGATGTGCCGATTTCAGAATTGCTGTAAAAGGCGTGCGACGCGAAGCGTGAGATGCCAGAGAACCGATAGCGCATTTCTCCGCTCAGCTTTCGTCACCAGGGTCTGATTCGTCCCCTCTTGCCGATGCGGTCGTGGCCCCAAGGTTACCGCCCAGCTCAGGAGACGCTCATGTCTATCGATGACTTCAAAGCTTTGGTTACGCGTATTGAATCCCAGCCCGACTATCGGCGGCCAGAGGCCTTCGCCGTCGGCATTGCTAGTTTCAGTATGGCTGGTCTGGACAAGCCGGGCGTCGTCGCTTCGCCTGGACGCATTCTCGACACCTGGTTTCCCGTGGTGAATTTCAACGAGAACTTCGGCACGGCGGCGGTGCTCGCGTCGCTGACGGGCTATCGCAACGGGTCGAAAAGCTACTACCTGAACCAAGAACAAATCGAAGAAGCGCTGGAGCAATTCGCAGCATTCTCCGGTGATGGCAAGCGCCATACCAACATTGAAATGCTCCACGATATGCGCGAATTTCTGCGCGCCGGTAAACGTCCAAATGCGGCTGGTGTTGTTGTTCCGCGTTTAGTGACGGTGACTTTTATTGGTGAAATATCGGCTAAGCCGGTTGACGCTCACGACGTTTATTTGCGCCTGCATTTGCTGTCGACGCGCAAGGTGAAGCCGCACGGATTGAATCTCGACGGTATTTTTGGATTGCTTAACAATGTGGTGTGGACCAGCGAAGGCCCATTTGATCCCGAGCAATTCGATGGCGTCCGTTCGCGCCTGAAAACGCGTGGAGTTGAGGTCAACGTCACCAGCGTCGATAAGTTTCCGCGCATGACCGATTACGTGGTGCCAACGGGCGTGCGCATTGCTGATGCTGATCGCGTTCGTCTGGGCGCGCACTTGGCGGAAGGCACCACGGTCATGCACGAAGGGTTCTGCAATTTCAACGCGGGTACCCTGGGCAAGAGCATGGTCGAAGGCCGCATCAGCGCCGGAGTGGTGGTTGGCCACGGTTCCGACATTGGCGGCGGCGCGTCCATCATGGGCACCCTCAGCGGTGGTGGGAAAGAAGTCATCACCATCGGCGAACAATGTTTGCTCGGTGCCAATGCCGGACTGGGCATTAGTCTTGGCAACAATTGCACGGTAGAATCAGGTCTTTACCTCACCGGCGGCGCAAAAGTGACGTTGGTCCCCGACGGCACCGTCGTGAAAGCAGCGCAACTCAGCGGAAAAAACGATCTCCTGTTTCGGCGCAACAGTCAGAGCGGTGCGATTGAAGTGCAGCAAAAGAAAGGCGCTGGCTGGGGCGGTTTGAACGCGGCGTTGCACGCGAATTGAGCATAAAAGCCGAGATGGATTGAACACGGAGCACCAGAGAACCAGAGCAGAAAAAGAGCGAGACTCTTTTGAACGATCACCCCCAAGGTGTCACGGTGTTTCGGCGTAACGTCTTGTCTCTTTCTCTGGTGCTCTGGTGCTCTGTGTTCGATCGCTGCGTTTAGGTTGATCAGCGGTGTTGCGGTTCACGTGCTGCGAATGACTGGTTTTTCCAAACGTTCCAGCACCGTTATCACTAATTGCCAGGGGGGCACGGTGATCAACGCGGTATCGAATGGATCAAGTCCGCGCACGCCATAATTGGTAATAAATGATTCGTATCGCTGGCGTAGTTCACTGGCGGGCAGCGCTTGTCCTTCTGTCAAACGGCAGCACCACGCGGCGCTGGCGAGTGCTCCGCGTACCAGCGCTTTGTCGAGTTCCCAACCGCAACGACGCAGATCAAGGATAGCGCCATTGACGACGGGTCGTTCCGGTTCGGTAACATCGACGTTTAAGAAATGCCGTGGGCCGAATAAACAATTGGGATCATCATGGACCACGCGCTGCGGTATGGCCCATGGGCTAGCGGTTGGCTGTTTTTTCCGTGCGCCAAGTAAGCGTCGTACGCGATCGGTGACCTCATGCGGTTCATATTTTTCCATCAGCAGCACGCGGTTGCTGGCGGCTAGCGATAAGCTGTTGGAGCCTGCCACTAATACGGTGCTAATTCCTGCGCTCGCCAAGCGCGGCAGTAATTCCAACAAGGTGGTGGTGCCGTCATACGCGCGACCGAGTAATCGGCGCATCAGCGGATCGATGGTCAGAAAATTTGACGCGGCAGTATCTTCGTCGATCAGCAGCAGTCGGCAGCCAGCCGCGATGCCTTGCACTAAACTGGCGCCCATGCTGGTCGCGCCAGAGGCACGACTGGTGCTGAATGTGCGGCTATCAGCTCCAGGCAAATGGGTGAAAAAACCTGACAAATCAGTGCTTTTTATCCGACGTCCGTCTTCTGCCTGGACCACCAAAGCGGTTTCGTCGGCCACCACCAGTTCACGACCATCGCCGGGCGGATGATCATCGCGTCCAGCGGCAAGGGCTGCCAACACCGTGCTCTTGCCGTGATACGGCGCGCCAGCGACGGCGGTGACTCCGCGCCGAATGCCAAGTCCGTGAAACTTGCCGAGTGGTCCGAGGTCGATCGTCAAGCGATCCGCTTTAGGCGTTCGCCACGCACGACATTCAGGCAGCGGCCCGCCGTCGGCACCACGTGCAAGTAAAGAACCGTCGCCGATGAATGCGATTAAATCGTGATCCATCAACTTACCGCGTAGAGCCTGCTGAATCGCCACGCTGCGTTGATGGGCCGACAACGCCGAACGCTTTTTACGAAGGTTTAAATCAGCCGCGAAGCTTTCGATGCGGCGCACGAAACGCGCCAGGGCCTTACCATCGCAACACATTCCTGCTAATGGCAAGCGCACCAACAGACGAATCAGCAGCGCTGGTTTTTGTCCAGCACTGGGCGCGGTAAAAACGCAGGCGTTGGTGGCCCGCACCGCAGCACCAGGGCGATGCGT
>JANMYZ010000098.1:0-4571 GCA_031382605.1 Planctomycetota bacterium
GGCAAAACGGTCGTAGCCGAGCGAGTAATTCTTGGCTCAACGCGCGTTGACGAAGGGCGATGATCACCTCGGTGGCCACGCCTGGAATATCGATCAACGCCAGCGCTGCGCTGGGCAGATGGTCGGTCAAAATAGTGACCAATTTTTGCCGCGTGGGTTGATCGCGTTCGCTGCGAATAGCATCGGCCAACCACGCGCGGCGCACTTCAATGTCGTCCGCTTTTTCCGACAGCGCGGGCATGCTGGTCACCAGCAGCATGCGCATGGCGGCCTGCGCTTCCTGTGCGTAGGCATCACGCCAGATCGCCCACGGCACCGTGGATAAAGACGGAAATAAGCGGGTCGCCAGCTGCATGCGGTCGGCGGCGTCGCTGATGCGGAGTACCTCGGCAATGGTGTCTGGCGGCAGCGCTTGGTGCTGAGCAATGATCGTCAGCGCGTCATCGCCGATGGCGCGTTCGCGCGCCGTGCGCGCCGCGCCGCGCATGACGAGCAATACGTGGGTCGCGTTGTTGGCCGTTTCGAGAAGCGCAGCACGAACTTTGGGCTGGAGGTCCTGATAAGAAATCGTCGACAGCAGGCTCGGTAGAACTTGGCTCAAGGCTTGCCAGAGGTATTGCCGCTCAAGGCCGACGGCGGTCGTCAGCGTGGTCGCTAGGCGGGTCACCACCGCGCATCGTTCTGCGATCACTGTCTTGTCCCAGGTGGTGCGCTCGCTGCTCCAAAAGCCCTGAAATAGATGGTTCAGATGATTTCCTTTTTCAGCGATCAGCGTTTGCAGCAGGATCAAGCGGTCACGCCGCTCCGGCAAATCAAAGCTCAGGCCAAGTGCTTGCTCGGCGCTCAGCGCACCAACGAAGCCGATTAAAATTCGGTCGCGCACGGCGCGTGGCAACGCCAGCTTAAGCAGCGCGGCGGCGGTGGTCATTCGATGTTCGCGGGCGGCTAATAGCAGCGATTTAACCGCACTGGAATAATCATTGCCAGTGGCCGGAAACGCGAAAAGGCGGATGAGTTTGTAGAGTTCTAATTCTTGCTCGCCGTTGCTGAGGCGATTTTCGAGGCAATCCACGCAGCGCAGAAAAATTTGCTGCGCGAGATCGTGGTCTTGAAACGCGATCACATCCAAACCGGGAAGTCCACGTTCGATATAGGTGTAGCTGGCGCTGTCAGGTAAATCCAAAAGACGGCGCAGCAGAGCACCATCGCGCGCACCACCGCCGGGAATTTCTAGCGCAGCGACAAGCTCACGGACCAAAGTGTCATAGGCATCGACGTCGGCGGTGACGCGGCTTTGCGCGGGAATAGCCAACGCGGTTGGTGCGATCGTCACGTCAAAACCAGTCGTTTGTGCGGCGATGACGGGTTCGTACATGGCTTCGCTGCATGCCCCCGGAACGCGAAAACGTCCGCTGCGTTCAGCGTAGGCCTCGTACGTGATGACCGTACGACCGGGCGTCAGTGCAGTGATAAAGAATGCTATTTCACCATCGCGCACGCTGACGCTGTCGGCGGGAGCATGCCGCACGTCACTGCGAATCAGCGCCGGTTGCAGTCCTGGGCAACGCGGATCTGCGACCAGCACATGCGAGATCGGGCGCGAACTGTTCAGCGCCAACTCAATGCGAACACGATCGCCAGCTTGAAAGGCGACGACGGGATCGGAGAGCGCTTCCTCACCGAACGGACCATGAGTAACGATGCGATATCGCCGTTCGAGCGTCAGCGATGACGCCGCAGTTGCCGGAGTTGTCGCCGCCGTCGCTTGGCCACGCCACGCACAGGTTAAATCGTAATCGCAGGCACCGCCGTCAGTGATAACGGATATGTTTGCTCCGCGTACCAGCGCAGCTGAGGGCAGCGTGATCGGTGGCAATGGTTTTCCTGGGGTGAAAATACCGTGGGCAATATCAGTGCCGCCAAGGGTGACTCGCCACGTCTGAGCCGCGCCTTGAGCGGGATGGACTTTCAGATAATCGGCAGCCGCCAGCAAAGCGTAGGCGGTGTGGCGGGTGGATGGCCAACGCGCACTGCGCCGTTGAGCGGCAAGCGCGCGCCACCATTCATCAGCGCGCGCGCGGTCGATGGCGATCGCTGCGCGCAGTGCCCAGGCCGTCGACACCGTGGGATCGGCGAGCCAACCTGTGGGGACCGTGACGCGCGGCATCAGATTTTGCGCCAACACCAATGTCGCGCCGTCATGATCACCGCCGGCATCCAGCGTCAGCGCGGCCAGCGCGCGTTCGCCGATGTTGGGCCACGCTATCGCCGTCGTCAGTGCTCGTACATCGTCAGCTTTCACTCGGCCAGCACGGGCTTCGGCGTACGCCAGCAACAGCAGCGATTCACGATCCACGCGGGTGACGCCAAGAGCGGCGCGAAACAACGCCAGCGTTTCTTCGCTGGCCAGTACTTCGTCTTCAGCGGTTGGTAACGGCTCACCACGAAGCGCAGCCATGACTGCCGGTTCGCTTAGCCAGCGTTTCCAGGCGAATTCAAAAGGCCGTCCCAGTCCGTGTTTGGTAAGATCCGCACCGCTGGCAGCGGCTTCGGTCAAACCCAGGCGCACAAAAGCGGTCATCTCTAAATCGCCGTCCAAGCCGTGCCACCAGCCCCACGAACCGTCGGCCCGACGCATCGCCGCCAGTCGATTGAGTCCGGCAGTGACGCGTTCGTCCAAGCCCGTGCGCACGGTCGTCGCATCAATGCCAGCGCGTTCCAAGCCGCTCGCCAAAGCTAGCGCTGGCATGAAACGACTCATGGTTTGTTCGACACAGCCATACGGATAGCCGCTCAGCCAATCGGCAGCGGCGATTAATGTGCCTGCGGGTCCAGCTGACAGAACCAACGTCGCGCGTTGATCAGAACCCGTCAGCGCGGGCACGGTGATCGTTGCTTTGCCAGCCGCAGTGCCGCTGGCGACGAAGCGCTGGGGTTCGCCAGCAGCGATAATCGGCAAGGTTAATTCCACCGCGTCGCCGACCACGTCATCAGGATTGGTAGAGGTCAACTCCAGGCGCATAGGCGCTGGGCCTTCGGCAGCGGTTGCCGGAACCGTACAGGTAAAGCGTACGAGCCCCTGGCTTCGCGCGCCGACGTCAACCGCAACGCTGGGGTTCTTTATGGGTAAATTTTTGGCAGTAATGGTGACTGTACCGGTCAACGGCTCGTCGCGATCATTGATGACGATCGCCTGAAAATCGCAGGTATCACCGCGCCGCAGCAGACGTGGCAGATCCGGGCGCAGTGAAACCGTTTGACGCGTGTAAATGGTGGCGCGCGCATATCCGGCCCGGCGATCATGTGCCACGACGCGCGCGCTGATGCGCCACGCGGTCAAGCTGTCGGGGATGGTCAGCGTGACCTCGGCTTTGCCGAAGGCGTCCGTGCGTACGCTTGGCGACCAAAACGCGGTGACGCTGAAATCGCGGCGGGTTCTGGCGGCTGATTCGCCACCGCCATGTGATAAGGCGCGTCTTTTCCCACCGCCCTGGCGTGAACCGAACATCCCAAAACTTCCGCCACCCGCCCCGACCGCCATAAAAGCGCCTTGCCCACTTGCTCGGTTGACGAAGTGCCATCCTTGCAGGCGAAATGTTCCTTCGTGGTCTTCGGCAAATAAAGCATTCAACAAGTCTAGGTTTTTATCCGGCGCCGCATCATGCCAGGTCGCGGTGCGCACATCTGGCAAGGGAGCAGCAAATCGGAACGGCCCCCACGGTTCATCTTCAATATCGTAAATCGCTTCGTCGACCACGCTCAGCGCGACTTCGCCCAGGACCGGACGACCGTCGCCATCACGAACGTCGACACGGCAGGTGGTGGTGACGCCAGGCGCCAATTCGACGACATTGGGCGTGACCGTGACGACCAGATCGGTGAGTTGCTCAAGCGCGATTTCGCTGCGAATCGTCGCCGATTTGCGGTCGCTGAGCATGGCGCTCACCCGCACAACAGGCACATGATCAGCGACCAGTCGAAGGTCCACGCTGCCTATTCCATCCACCAAACGCACCGCGCGATGTTCGACGCTGGTGCGGCCTTCCATCATCACGAGAGCAACGGCGTCGGCAGGTCCAGCAAGGCGAACGGTGACCACATCGCCAAGGCGATGAGGGCCAGGAGCGATCTCAAAACGCAGGGCGCGAGCGTTATCGACCTCACGATCAGGGACGACTTCGCAAAGCGTGTTATTGGTTACGTGAAAGAAATTGCCCTGAGTTCGGACATCGTAATTACCCGGCGCGACGGCGGCAAAACGATAGGTCGCAAAGCCCTCAATCAGCATCACCGATGCGGTAGCCATCGGTACGACTTCGCGATCGGGCAGGCGACGCATCAGCGTCATCAGCACGGGCAGCGGTTGATGGTGCGTGCTGGCGAACGTGACCGTGATGCCTTCGCTGACGCTCACCAAATGATGAGGAAAGGCGACCGTCAGTCGTGGCCGATCAGCCGACAACCGGTTCTTTTCCGGTATGGTGATCGACGTGGTCACGGGCCGACGGCGCGCGTCTTCGACGGTGATCGTCACGCGCGTACCAATGACGTAAATACTCGGCGGAAAAGTC
>JANMYZ010000153.1:0-2066 GCA_031382605.1 Planctomycetota bacterium
GACACCGCCGCCCGAGCCACCGCCGTTGCGTGATGATCCCGCGCCGCCTGATGTGGTGGCGTTGGTGCGGCGTTTTTGCGCCGATCATCCCGGCGATGCGGCGACCGCGTGGCTGCCCGTCAGCCGCCGCGACTGGTTGGCACGGCTCGATTATTTTTGCACGCATCTGCTAGCGCAGTTCGGCCCGTGGCAGGACGCCTTCGGTCATCCGCATGTGACGCTGCACCACAGCGTGCTGACGCCAGCGATCAATAATGGGCTGTTGCTGCCAGGAGAGGTGGTCACGCGCGTGCTGAGCGAACACGCCGCGCGTGCGCTGCCGCTCAGCAGTGTCGAAGGATTTTTGCGCCAACTGCTGGGCTGGCGCGAGTTCGTCGCGGGTGTGCACCGCGATCACGCACCGGCCCAGGCCGCTGGCAACGCTTGGGACCATCATCGCAGTATGGCCGCCACCTGGACGACGGCGAACACCGGCATTCCGCCCTGGGATGATGCGCTGCGTAAGGCGACGGCCACCGGATATTGTCATCACATCGAGCGCTTGATGGTGCTCGGCAACGCATTTTTCTTATGTGAGATTAAACCGGGCGAGGTCCACCGGTGGTTCATGGAACATTTTGTCGACGCGGCGGAATGGGTGATGGGGCCAAATGTTTACGGCATGTCGCAGCAAAGTGATGGCGGGTTGATGGCGACCAAACCGTACGACTGTGGTTCGGCTAACTTGCGTCGCCAAGGTCGCCTCGGCACCGGCCCGTGGTGCGATGTGGTCGACGGCCTCTATTGGCGATACATCGCTCAGCACCGTGACCGTCTGGCACGCAACGCACGCATGCAACAAGCAGTGGCTGGATACGACCGGCTCGCCACCACGCGGCGCAATCGCATCTTGAGTGCGGCAGAGGCATTTCTGCGCGATCACACGGTGACAAAAAAATAGGTATTGAGTCGAGACAGAAAATCGCGGTATCGTGGTTCTTTGATTCTCTGTGTTTTATCCTGAAAATCGCAGTTGGAATAAAACGTCCACCGCAAAGGGCGCAGAGGCGAAAAATAATAACAAGATTAGGTGATGGAAAAGACCACGATTTTAAGTTCAGACTGAGCGTTTTTATTCTCTGCGCCTCTGCGCTCTTTTGTTGAATCTTGTATTTCCAGACAGCTTCTAACTGCGGTTTTCAGATCAATAAATTCTCAGGGCGATATCGCGGTATGATTTTCCAGTTAATTTATGAGGAGTCGAACACGGTGGTTCTATTCCTTCCGGCACGCGGAAGGTTTTGAGAAAGTGCGAATTTAATCCTTTCATCAACTTATGATTTCAACTTCACCCAAACAAGGATACTCTCCATGCGTTTGCTTCTTATCCCCTGTCTCGCTCTTGCTGCTCTCGTCTTATCCCCGTGTGTATCGCACGCTCAGGAAAAAGATTTGGTTGCCACTGCGGTTGCAGCCGGCTCTTTCGCCACGCTGACCAAGTTGGTCACGGATGCTGGTTTAGTTGCGACGCTGCAGGGCGCTGGCCCCTTCACCGTCTTTGCCCCGACTGATGCAGCCTTTGCCAAGGTGCCCAAGGAAACCCTCGCCGCTCTCGCCGCTGACAAAGAAAAACTAAAGGCCGTGCTGCTTTATCACGTGGTGCCCGGTAAAGTGCTGGCTGCCGATGTCATGAAGCTCGCTCCCAAGGCCGAAGTCGCCACCGCTAACGGCGCCAAGGTTACGGTCACCGTCGCTGCTGGTGGGGTGATGGTCGACGGCGCGAAAGTGGTCACCACCGATGTGATGGCCAGCAATGGCGTCATACATGTGATCGACACGGTTCTGATTCCTAAGTAGTTCAGCAGATCACGGAATTATCGAGAGGTGTAAAAGCCCAACGGAGCATGCTCCGTTGGGCTTCTGTTTGCTCTGGGGCAATCCGTGAAAATAGCGCCTGAGAGAGATCTCAGGGCCAGGGCTACTTACAACACGCTTGCCGAGCCGGGCTCGGCATGATTATCCGCCACTCACCCGCTTAGCGAGGCAGTATGCAGACGACAACTTCCGGTCTCCAATTCGATGATGTG
>JANMYZ010000162.1:0-33764 GCA_031382605.1 Planctomycetota bacterium
TACTGCTGCTGCGTGAGGAAATTCACGGAAGCAAATCTGCGGGCAGTTCCACCACACCAATGGCGCGATCGACTGCCGTTAAAACGGCGCGATGCCAAGGGCTCAGCGGCAGTCCGCTCAGCGCCAGCGGCGGAATCCACACCGCGATATGCCCAGGCTCGGTTGCCAGGCGGGTGGATCGCGGCATCGGGCAATGAAAGAATCGCGCAATGAAGTGTCGACCTTGGCGCAGCTCGCAAGCCGGAAGCAGAGACGTCGCCGTCCATTTCAGTTCTTCGTCGAGTTCGCGCAGCAGACACGTTTCAGCAGATTCCTGAGGTTCACGCCGACCACCGAAGCAGGTCAACTGGGCCGCAGCGTGGCGCGCGCTCGCCGGGCGCAATTGCAGTAACCGAAATCCATCAGGAGCACTGATGATCGCGCACGCGTAATTAGGAAGATCTGCCATCATCGACATGCCCGTATCTAGGTCGCTGGCAGCTAAGCGGCAACCCTCGGGGTTCAGCCAACGCCGTTGCTTTACGTCTCTCATGCGCTCAACGACCCACGGCGGATTCATAGCGAGAGCCCCAACGGGGCGGCCCAATACAGCCCAGGGCAACGCCCTGGGTTGACGTACATTTTTCGTTAAAGCCCTGAAAGGGCGACCGAATCGACGGTCGTTTGGCCGCCCCTTCAGGGCTCTATCATCCATCGGCCCACGTTTCCCAGGGCTATATTAGACCGCCCCGTTGGGCAATGGCTGTTATCTTAGTCGGTAACCGCCTTTATTTTCAATAGCTTACGCTGCTATCTGCTTGGTCTTTGTGGGATATTAGGAGCCGTTGGGGCCTTTTCTTTCCCGTTGGAATTTCCGTCCAGATTTATAGAGAAATGTGGTTGTGAAGAGCAGTTTTAATTTTGGTGGCGGACCATCGTCGTCATTGATTTTTTGGGTGAGGGCGTTGCTGATGGTGTCCCAGGCGACTCTGAGGGCGGCGCGAAATTTGGCTTTGCGAAAGCCGTCTTGAACGGTGCAGAGGAGGTCGGTGATGTGGTTGGTGTGGTGGGCGATGGCGGTGCGGATGGCGGCGACGGCCTGCATGACGAGTATGATGATCATAAACCCCGCTAAGAACCCCGCACACCGAACACGCCATTTGCTTCCCGGCAGCATGCCCAACCACCACCGTCACGTTTCGATCAGCGAAACTCAACCGAATGTCCAACACCTCCCAGGGAGCAACAAGGCCAAGGATCCGTTAATAGAGTTCACGATCGTTCATGGCCTCATCCTCTCAGCGAGAATCAGAAAAGGCACCTATTTGACCCACACGGAAGCCGGAAGAACCCGAAATAGTGTGCAAGGGCATTTTTTAGCGAAAATTAAAATGCGATAAAACACAAAAAAACCACGGTTTTCACCGTGGGTTTGATGTTGGCGACCTGGACGGGACTTGAACCCGTGACCTCCGCCGTGACAAGGCGGCGCTCTAACCAACTGAGCTACCAGGCCAATTGTAAAAACACATGTCGGTATGGTAGGCGATGAGGGATTCGAACCCCCGACCAACTCCGTGTAAAGGAGCCGCTCTAGCCGCTGAGCTAATCGCCCTTGAGCCGTGAACCTCGTCGCGCAAACCGACCTGCGCGACGAGGCGGCGGATTCTGTAAAGCACTCTTAGATCTGCAAGGGGGGAAGTGAGAGGTTTCGGTGAATCTTTGGGGACGAATATTTATAGTGGGTGTGTGGTGCTGCGCGAACGCAGGCAGGGGTCGGCTTGATCTCCCGAATAGTCTGAGTGTATGTTAGGCAAACCTAAGTGCTGGCATCGACGTAGGTCATCTACGTAGGCACTGAGAGAGAGACGAAGAAGCGCTGCCTTTTACCAAGGTGGCTGCTTGAGGAGAAAGGGCCTGTGGCCGCTGACGCGTTACGCATTACTGACGGCGAATCACATTGCCGGATTCCTGATCCCGCGAGTGGGACGATCAATGCTCCGTTGTTGGAGATCGGATTACAGGGTGCGTTGGTTGATACCAAAGTGCAGTTGGAGGCGAACGCCTATATTGATGTGACGTTGGCGCTCAAAGATCTCGCTCCACGGCAATTGTTCGCTCATGTGGTGACGTCGGGCGACAAAGGTCTGAGTTTGCGTTGGCTGCATTTTGATCCGGGTGAAGAGACCAAACTTAAAAGTTTGCTTGAGGGCTATGCGCGCGCGCGTGCCGGCAATCAGGCATCGAATGCTCAATCTGGCACGCGGCGGGTGATTCGGCCGAAGGGCGATGCTCAGCCTGCGACTTCAGAGTTGACGTCATCGACTCCGTCTGTGACTCGGCGGTTGGTGCGCCCGACCGCGTCGGCAATTACTCCGTTTAGTGATGTGCCAGTGACGCCGTCATCTTCGGCATCAAGCGCTCCTGATAACGCTTCGAGTGCTCGGATCGGGACGCGTCGTGTGGTGCGGCCAAGCCAGCAGCCGTTGACGCCATTTGCCGACGTGATCAGCGAGCCGACGCCAGCCGTTGGTGAAGAGTCACGTATACATCAAGTGGTGATTGAGCCGACGGACCGCTTCGAAAAAATGATTGATGTTGGCGAGGAAAAAGCGCGTTCTGGTGCGCCTGCGGCCAAGCCCGCGTCAATGCCTGCTGCTTTGTCGGCCGCCGAGCCGTTAGTGCATACGCCAGCAATCGGCAATCCCGTGGTTTCTGCTGTCGCTAGCGGCGGAGCGTCAGCGGTTGAGCCGAAAGCTGTTCGTGATGAAAGCGGTGCGCAATCGTTGGCCGGCGGCAGGGCCGCAGTTTTAGGCAAAGATGGGCGCATGGATATTGGCGCCTCGATTCGCAGTCACGCGAAGACCATTCGAGCGTCTGAGCTGGCATCTCGTCATGAGCGCGTGCGCGTGCTCAATATGGCGACGATCAAGAGCCTTATTACAGAGGCGGTTGAGGAGGCGGCATCATACCTGACGCGATCGCTGGGTGAGGCCGAGCGGAAACGATTACTCGAAGAAGCCGAAGAAGGATTTCAGGAGCGACTCAAATCATTTCAGGCTGAAAAGCAGTCGGCGGAAGAACGTGCGAAGCGCTTGAATGAGCAGCTTGAATCTGCGCGGAACTTACTGGAAGAAGAACGTAAGCGTTCGATTAAAGCCGATCAATTCACGGTTTCTGCTGAAGGACTTGGCGAGATCGAAGAACGTTTTCAACGTTTCCTCGATCGCACGTTGGTGGCCGGCAAGGTGCCGCCAGATGTGGAAGAAGATTTACGTCAAGTCATCGCGCGCGTTCTTGATAGTGAACGCGAACGGATACGCGCCAAAGAGCTTGAAGCGCAGAACGCCAAGATCGAATTGCTTGAGCGAAAAATCAATCGCTTGGCGGGATCGCTGGAAGAATCCGAAAAGCAGCGTGATGAAGCGCAGCGTTTCTCGGCGTTCCTCGAATCGCAGGGCGGTGGTGCGCTGCGCAACGTTTATGATGCTGGCATCAAATCAGAGGATCCGAACAAGGAGAAAAAACTTTCTTTGATGAAGAAGATCTTGGATGAAAATCGCGCTCTCCGCCAATCGCTTGGCATTCAACTGAACGAGGCCAAAGACGAGCCAAAGGCAGAAGTTAAAGTTGAAGCGAAGAAGGCTGATTCTTTCGTAGCGGCTCCTGTTTCTGCTCCTGCTCCAGTCGCTTCAGTTCCTGCTGCGGATGTCGCGCCGGATGGCGAAGATGAAGTGAGCGCGGATCAATCGACTGACGCTGAAAGCGCGGAAAATAGCGGCGAACCCGAAGTTAATCCCGACGACGAAGTGTGGGAGGTCAAGCCGTTGGCCAACACCACCGAGGGCATCAATCAATCCGGTATCAAACGCATCGATGTCACCAATGTGCTCAACAAGGGGCCGCCACCACTCGAACGTCGCTGACACCGTTTTTTGGTGACTATCAATTCCTGGTGGCGCATGTCGCTAGGATCGAGTATCACCTTTCCACTCTTCAATCCATCACCACCACATGGCTGTCATTCCCGACAGCCTCTGACCACTCCAGCAGGAGTTTCCTATGTCTGAAATCGATTATCTTGGCATCGACCTTGGCACCAGCCGTACGTCGATCACTTCGTCCACCGGCGTCCGCACCACGGTGTGGTCCTATGTGGGTTATCCCAAGGATCACGTCGCCAAGAAGAAAATGGGTGGTCGTGAGATCATCTATGGCAAGGAGGCGCTCGATAATCGTATGGCATTGAACCTCTTCCGCCCACTCGCTGGTGGTTCGGTTAAGGTCAAGGGTGCGAAAGACACCGGCGAAACCCGGAAGGCAGTGAAAGATCTGCTCGAATACGTCGTCGCCCAGGCTAAGTCCGCCAAGGGCTCGACCATTTACGCCGTCATCGGTGCTCCTGCCGAAGCCAGCGTTGAAGGTAAGGCCACCATTCTTGATGCGGCTTCCAACTGCATCGACTCGGTGATCGTGACCTCCGAACCGTTTGCGGTCGCTTACGGTCTCGATTTCCTTGACGATACCTTGGTGGTCGACATCGGCGCAGGTACCACCGATCTTTGCCGTGTTCACGGTAAAATGCCCGATCCGGAAGATCAGCGCACGCACACCATCGCTGGTGATGCGATTGATCAATTGCTGGCCAACTTGATCAAAGAAAAACATCCTGAGGCGCAGTTCTCCATCAACATGATCCGTGAGATCAAAGAACGCCATGCATCCGTTTCGACGCGCATGGAAGAGGTGTTCGAGATGTTGCCTGTGGCCGGTAAGCCAACCAAGTTCAATCTGACGGACTTGGTTTACAAAGCTTGTTACTCATTGGTTCCTCCTACCATCGCAGCGCTACAAGATTTGATTGCTACCTACGATCCGGAATTCCAAGCCAAGATGCGCGGCAACGTGTTGCTGGGCGGCGGCGGCTGTCGTATCCAAGGTCTCGGTCTCGCGATTGAGAAAGCCCTGGAAGAATACGGTGGCGGTAAGGTGAAGACGGTTGAAGAACCAGAATACGCTGGCTCGAACGGCGCGCTCAAAATCGCGTTGGACATGCCAGAAACGTTCTGGAAGGAATTTAAATCGATCAAGAGTGATGCCGCTAAGGGCTAGGCTTGGGGCGAAAGCCTATTTTTGCGAAAGATTGAAACAACTCGACCCGCGCCATTGGCGCGGGTCGAGTTGTTTTATGATCGAACCAAAAGCGTTCAGCAGAAAACGGAAGTCGTTTATTTGCCTTCAGGATTTGGCGATGGTGCCACGGGGGCAGCCACCGTCGGCGCAGGAGCGGGAGCGGCCGGCGCAATCGCTGGCGTTCCCGCAATCGCTGGCGTTCCCGCAACAGGTGCGGGAATATTTTCGGTGACTGGCGGCACGACCGGCGATAATGTGGCAGGGCTTATGGGTGCTGGAGCGATCTTGCTGCGTTTGAGCGCCCAGTATTCGCTTTTGGCTACTTCCACAAGTCTCGCGGCATTGGTGTCGGTACGGCTGATGACGCCTTCGAGTTTTGCGATGGCGTCATCGACTTTGCCAAGCGCTATCAAGGATTGCGCGGCGCCTAAAATAGCGGCGATTTGACGGTCAGGGTATTTCGATCCAGCAGCACCTTCAATTTTAAGATAGCTACTTTCTGCCTCTGCATGTTTGCCGCTTTGGGAAAGTACGGCCGCTTCACTGAGGCCAACGGCCAATTCTAAATCGGGATCAACGGCTTTCATCGCCCATGAGCGCGCTTTTTCGGCAGTGCTCTTGGCGTTAGTGAGATCGTTTTCGGTACCGCGATCTAAATGAATTTGGGTAATTTCGATATAGGAACGCGCGCGGTAATACGGTGTGACGAGTTCGTCGTCGGCAACCGCTGAAAATGATTTTGCTGCTTCATCCAACTTGCTTTTACGGGTGATCTGATCTTGTGATTGATCCGCTTCCATGCGGGCGGTCATGGCGTCCAGAAAACGACTTGCGCTGGCGGCAATCGGAGTGTCGCGGAGGCGGCCGTGAATCACTACTGAAGCAACGATAATGGCCACTAAGATCACCAGGATCAATCCAATCCATTTAGTGATTCGCTGTGCCACCGTTTCTAAGCGGTCGTAGATAGGATCTGAATAACTCGTGGTTGGACCAGGAAGGTCGGGCTGCTGAGCCATGATTGGGCACTTTCGAGAACGAGACAGGATAGAGTTCAGGGACCGGCAAGGATGGCCGATCGCAGGCGGAGGCGGATGGTAGTGCGCCCGTTGGTGCGTCCAGTCTCAAGAACCAATCGCTCTTGTCCCTTGTGCCACTGGAGTTTATCGGAGTGATTCGGTGCCGCTATCCAGCCACGCGAGGTCAAATCTCGTTCCATCTCATCCAATAACTCGACGGCGGGCTGCTGCTTGGCTGATTCGCGTTGTTCCATAACCACTTCAAATCGACGAACGCTTCCGCCCGCGAGGGTTACGGCAAGCTGATCCTCACCAGGGCTGAATGCATAACCGCGTGGCAGCGGGATGTCGGAAAATTGTTCCGGTGAAAACGCTGCCGGACCAGCGGCAGGAGGAAGCGCTCGCGGTTCTTCGCTGCAGCTCATCAACATAAAAACGGCTACGGTGCTGGTGAAAAAAGCGCAGCCTAGCCGGCCGAAACGTAGCGCGGTCATCACGCTTGTTTGTAGATAAAGTGACATCCGGCGATGGTGATCACATCACCAGGTTTCAACATGGCATCACTGACGTTTTTGCCATTAATCTTCACGGCTCGCCAACCGACGATGCTGATTAAGTGATGGCCACCAGCGGCTTTGACGATTTTCGCTTGGACTGGTTTAACCAAAAAACCTTTGGCCGGAATGTCCGCACCTGGGCTGGAGCCCATGGTGGTTTCGTCTTTGAGTAAAGACACATTCACCTGACGACCGCCTTGATCCAAGCTGATTGCCATACGCTTCTGACCGGCATCGCCATTGGCCATCGCCTTGGCCAAAGCGGACTGGTCAACGAACATCGTCATTTCGCCGCCCATACCGGCGACGGCCTTCTTTTTGTCTTTGGGATCAGAGACGCCAACAGCGTCGTACAGCAAACTATGCTTGCCCATAATCACGCGATCACCGTTGTTGAGGCGGTGCTTGGTGACCCGTTGGCCGCCGACGAAAGTCCCGTTATTGGAGCCTTTGTCGACCACTGCCCAGCCGTCGCCATCTCGAACCACTGAGCAGTGATGTCGAGAAACGCCAAGGTTATCGACTACGATTTCACAGTCCGTAGCGCGTCCCACGCGCATTTCATCTTTGTCGAGGGTGAAGTCACCTTGTGGGTCGGCTCCAAACATGACGGTAATCTTAGCCATGCGAGACTCCTGCGAGGCGAGGACCATATTTTGGCGGAGCTGATGGTCAATGTTGGCTCGTAAGGCGTGGCGCACGACATGACTACCGACCAATTGCCAGAGGGGGCGTTCGTTGAGTGAAACGAAGGTGTCGTGAGGTTGCATGGACTGATGCTTGCAAGACGAAAGGAGGTCGCCAGCATCCCTCGCCTTCGCAAACGGCTCCCATCGTCTAGAGGCCTAGGACACCAGATTTTCATTCTGGCGACACGAGTTCGAATCTCGTTGGGAGTACTTTTTGTAAGCGGCGAAAAATTGGCGCCAGTCGCAAATCAGCAGCTAAGTAGCACCTTATGAATCACTGATGCGCCTGGATGTCAGCGGCATCCATACGCGCAGCGAGCTGTTGTCCAAGTGCGCCGACGAGTGGTTCACGGCAAAAGGTAATATGGTCGCCGGGTGATTCGATGAGCTTGATGCCATCTTTAGCCCATGACCTCCATTCCATACGTGGGTCATCTTCAGGACGTTCTGAAAGGAAGGTGTCCTTGGCTAACACCAACGTCACGCGGCCGGGGAAAACTTTCGGCGCGAAGTCACGGTAGATTTCAGGGCCGCCTTCACCGCGGAAAGTATCCAGTGTTCGTCGTCTCACATTGGTGATTCTCTGCCTCAGGTACGTCATTGCGGAGAGCGGTGAAGATTGATTCCACATTTTCCCAAAATGGTACCGTACGCGGTCACTGAAGCGATTTTTATCACTGCGAAATGTTGGGTCTGGTGGATCGAGGAGCGCGAGAAAAGAAGTTCGCTCGCCTTGGCTTTCGAGAAGATTCGCGATGGCGAAGGCGACGGTAGCGCCGAAGCAATGGCCTCCGAGCTGGTATGGTCCAGTTGGTTGTACGCGCCGCATGGAAGCGACGCATTGAACGGCAATGTTGGCAAAAGTAATTTCTGTCGTTTTGCGCTCTGCAGGCCAATCCAATGCATAGACTGGACGGTCATCACCCAGATGGCGTGCGACATCGAGAAAACCACCGATGAAAAAGAATGGCCGGCGTTTGCCCTTGGCCTGCACAGTGACCAATAGTGGATCAGCGATTGGGGTCGCGAATACGCCTCGTTGGTTGAGCCGTTGGGCAAGGCTTCGGAGTGTCCGAGCCTCAAATACATCGCGCAATTCCAAAGAGATTGGCGAAACGTGACTCCATTGCGCCATCAGCCGGCCAGCCAGCAGCGAGTGCCCACCGAGTGCAAAGAAATCATCGTTGGCGCTGACTTTTTCCACGCTCAGAAGTTTGGCCCATAATTCGACGAGACGTTGTTCGGTATCGCCCATCGGTGGAGTATAGGTATTTTGATTCGCGATGAGCGCGGGCGCAGGCAAACGGTTGCGATCGACTTTGCCATTCGGTGAGAGCGGCAAGGCATCAATGGTAACTAAAGCTTCAGGCACCATGTAAGGAGCGAGTATTTTTCCGGTATGTGCGACGATCGCATCAAGATCGATCGTCATGGTTGGTTTGAGTACGACGTAAGCGACCAAACGCATGGCGACTTTGCGATCACCGCAGGCAGCAACGACGCAGGATTTTACTGCGGGATGCGTAGCGAGAGCGGCTTCGACTTCGCCAAGTTCGACGCGATAGCCACGAATTTTGACCTGATGGTCAATGCGTCCAAGAAACTCGATGGTGCCATCAGCTAAATGTCGACCGAGATCGCCGGTTCGATAGAGCCGTTTTCCGCTGCGCGGATGGGTGATAAAACGTTCCGCGGTGCGCTGTGGATCTTTCCAATAGCCAAGTGCTACGCCCACGCCGCCGATGGCAATTTCTCCAGGGATGAGCGGCGGGCACGGTTCCAGCGCGTCATCAAGAACGTGCATGGTTTGATTACGCAGAGGTCCACCGTACGGGACGCTGGGTGCACGCAGATTCAGACGATCGGTGGGATGCAGAATCGACCAGATCGATCCTTCGGTGGCGCCGCCAAGGGAAAAGACTTGGCAATGCGGAGCTAGGGCGCGCAAGCGTCCTGGGAGAGTCACCGCGATCCAGTCGCCGCTGAACATAGCTAAGCGTAGCGTTGCCAGCGCAGATACGTTATCGACGAAAGGCAGCAGCATTTCCATTAATGCCGGCACAGTATCCCACATGGTTACTCGTTCGCTGGCCATCAGTTCGAGCCACGCAGGCGGATGACGAAGCGCGGTCCCGACCGGAAATATTGCCGCGCCGCCAGCAGCCAAAACGCCAAAGGCGTCGTACACCGACAGATCAAAGGTTGCCGAGGACAGTGCGAGTACGCGATCCGTTACGGTCACAACAAAGCGATCATTGAGATCAATAATCGTGTTGACCACCGCACGATGTGAAATAACCACGCCTTTGGGTTTTCCAGTCGATCCCGAGGTGTAAATAATGTACGCGGGATCATCAAGCGTTGCGGGACACGGCGGCAGAGTTGACTCACCATGTTTCAAATCAATTTTATCAAGGTCGATCAATTCGGCTGGAGTAGCACCGAGAACCGACGATTGCCCACGGTGTGTAATCAATATTTGACATCCAGCACTGGCAAGAATCCAGGCCAAGCGATCGGGCGGATGCGTAGGATCAAGCGGAACATAAGTGCCACCTGCCATCATTATGGCGAGAGCGCAAACCACACCGACGGGTCCGTGCTCAGCGAAAATGGCCACCGGAGTCGAGCGACTGACGCCACGTTCTTGGAGTATCCGTGCTAAGCGTGCCGCTTGTTGGCAAAGATCCTGATGTGTCAGGCGTGCGTCGCCACCAACCAGGGCCAAGGCATTGGGCGTGCGAAGGCTTTGCGCCCATAAGAGATCGTGCAGTCGCTCACCCAGGTTTGGATGAGTCCATTGCGTGGCGTTATAAGTGGTTTCTAAAAAGCTCTGCCATGCGGGCTCGGCCAATGTGATCTCTGCGAGACGTGCCTGAGGTTGTGCGATGAAGCGAGCAAGCGTGGTGGTCAATACGGCGAGTACTTGTTCTGCGAAAGCTGCGTCCCAGCGCGTCGCATCATAAATGAAATTGAGATTGAGTTCGTCGCCGCCATTGGCTTCTAGCGTCAGTGGCGTGTTGGGGCGCGAAATCACGCGTACCTGTCGGCGATTCCACTCGGCATTTCGGCTACGTAGCGAGGAAATGAAATCGGCTGATTCGAACATCAAGATGACATGAAAGAGCGGTGTGCCGAGCGGTACTTGGCTGTTGGACTGTACGGCGATTAAATTGTCTAACTCATGGTGAGCATGATCACGTTGTTCGGCTCGCAGTTTGGTAAGAAGTTCTCCAACGGTTTGCTGTGCGCTCAAACCAACGCAGAAAGGCAGGGTGTTCATGAGCAATCCGACCTGAGTCTCAGCCCCAGGTACGGGCGCATGTCGGCAGGCGCGGACGTTGCCGAATGCGATGTGGTCTTCTCGCGCATAACGTCCGAGCGTCATCGCTAAGGCGGCTTGTACGCAATTGTTCAGCGTCGCGCCGTGTGCGGCTGCGACCGCGCGAAGAGCTGCCGTTTGTGTACGATCGAGTCGTTTCTGTACCTGGCCAAAAGCACCAGGAGTCACGTCTATTGGTGAGACGAATGGGGCCGGCAGCGGCGTTGGTGCGCGCAACGAATCGAGGCGTTGTCGCCAGAATGCGTGATCAATCTGAGATTCGTGTGCGCGAACATAGTGAGCAAAGGTTGAAAATTCGCATGGTGGTGGGCCAAGCGTCTGACCGTTGGCGAGTGCGAACCAATCATCCAAAACGATGAGGATGGAGCGACCATCAAGTAATGCGTGAGGAAAGCTCCACACCATCGTCCAGGTTTCAGGATCGGTGCGTGCCACGATCAGACGATGTAATGGCGGAGTATTGGTATCGATTCCGGCGTGGCGATCGTTGGCTAAATAACGGTTGAGCTCGACCTCAGGATTGGCGCTCCAATCCACAATTGATGATGTAATAATCAGGCGCTCATCAATGACTTGGACCGGGCCCGCATCATCCCATCTGAAGTGACTTCGGAGCACGGGGTGACGATCAGCGACGGCACGAAATCCCTGAACAAGCTGATCGGGGTGGAGGTCGGTTGGGAAATTAACCACCACTTGCTCCAGATCAAAACCATGACCTGGGTTGAGCTGCTGATTGATAAGCATGCCCTCTTGGAGAGGGGTTGTTTGAAAATGACTCATTGGGTGAGCATACCTTGTTTTGAGGCATTCACATATACGTGGTTGATGGCAGCGTTGGATAACATGGAAGTTTTTTAGCCGAAAGGGGACAAGTGTGCGATGTAACGATGTTTTGACCACTACATCAAGAGTGGCGAGAGGATGAGCCCTTGGATCCGTTTATGATCGTTTGCAAGTGAAGGCGCGCAGAGTGCGGCGAATCGCGAATTTTCCTGCCTCGATAATCGGTCATCAAACGTCAGTCGATGAATCACGGCAAGCAAATCACGCATCGTAGAGCGAAGCGCGGCCCCGGTTGCGGCCACCAAGTATCTTCAAGAGCCTCTGGCTTCGCAGGAACGAACGATAACCCCAGACGAAAAATGGGTTGTATTTGTTCATGCCCATAGTGATTTCTTTGATCACCTCGTTCCAATTGGTGTGGTTGGCGAAATTCAGCGCGACCGAGATGCTCGGCCCCAATAATCGCGTCGTATGCCACCAACCGGTGGGCAGGATGACAATCTCTCCGGGTTCCTGCACGAAACGCACGAATTTTGCCTGTGCCAGCAAGGGAAAGCGCGTCAGGTCGGGTTCGTAAATGTTGGTGATGCGTGATATCCGGCCATCGGCGTAGAGGAATGGCGTCTGGTCCGGAGCGTAGATGGTGAATTCTTTTCGACCGTACAATTGACAGAGGGCGACGTGGCATCCGCCCCAATCGTAATGCAGCTCGTTCAAACGCGTACCAAACCCACCGATGAAGAGCTCGGGATTGGCAGGGCCGTTCAGCCCATAGTTCACTGAACGCAGGAGGTATTTTCCACGCAGCCAATTGGGGAAGACATACGGGATGAACGGATCGATATCGGTTCGCACCGCCGATGGCATGTTCCGAATAAAATGATCTTTCAGGTACAGGCACGGATTGGTTGGCGTTGAAGCTATCACCTTGGGCAGGAATTCCCCCAGGGTCGTCTCTTCACCACCGACCACGATTTTTTCCGTGGGATAATGTGCGAGGAAAAATTCCGGAGTCCATTTTCCGAGCGCGGCCCAGGAATCGAGTGCTCCCGTGATTACTACGGGCACGTGTGGAGCCAGATAATCGCGGAGGTATTCGTCGTAGGGAAGACGGTCACGGCGTACGACCGTTGCGGTTGCGCTGATATCCATGGTGGTCATTACGGCGTCGCCTTTGCCAGGGTGAGACTTGGGTCCTGGCTGGGTTTTGTCGTGCCCTGATCAAGACAGCGCCGCAAGAGACCGCCAAGAATACGGACTCCAGGCTCACGGCAGAAAGTCACGTGATCACCGGGCGATTCATGAATGACCACGCCGTCCGTGCTCCATTGGCGCCACATCAGGCGGGGATCGCGTTCAGGGGTCACGGCCAGGTAGGAGTCCTTGGCCAGCAGCAGCGTCACTTGCCCCTGGAAGTGCGATGGCTCGAAATCGCGGTAAAGATCATCATCCCCACCATTGAGCAGGCTGCCCGCCATGTGGTTGCTCATATTGCGCAAACGTGCCCAGCTATAGCTCACCAGACCAAGAGGCCCCTGTTTGGTCAGTTGACGGAGATGGAACCAGACACGATCACGCCAGCGCGGTTTGATTGCGCACTGGGGCGGATCCGGTGGTTCCATCAGTGCCAGCAGAGCAACCTCTTCGCCAGCCTGCTGGAGTCGAACGGCGATGGAGAAGGCGACGACTGCGCCGTAACAGTGACCACCGAGCAGATAGGGGCCTCGCGGTTGGATCCGCTTCATGGCGGTGATGCAGCGTTTGGCGATGCTCGCGAAAGTCTCATCGCCTTTCGTATGTTCCGGACAATCAAGCCCGTAAAAAGGTTGGTCGGGGCCCACATGGCGGGCGATGTCGAGGAAACCGCCGATAAAGAAAAAAGGCGTGCGAGTCCCCACGGTCTGCAATGGCTGTAGAAGCGTGTCCGAAGGCAGTTTCTCAGGGTTACCACCAGCCAATTCCTGGGCTAGTTCTGCGATGGTCGGATGCGCGAAAATAGTCGTGAGCGGGACCTTGCGACCAAAGCTCGCCTCTAAACGCAGCGCCAGTTTCATCGCCAGCAGGGAATGCCCGCCCAGGGCGAAGAAATCGTCCGTGGTGTTGATGGCGACACCGGGGAACAATGCGCGCCATTGCTCTGCGATCTGTTCTTCGGTACCTGCCCTGGGTGGAACGGTTGGCGTTGCCTGGGTCGTCTGTGCCGGAACTGGAGCAGGAAGTGCCTTGCGATCAATCTTGCCGTTCGGGGTGAGTGGGAGCTCACCGAGGATGATGATCGCGGAGGGCACCATGTAGATTGGCAACAAACCGCGCAGATGACGACGCAGGTCGGCGGCCGAGGCCTCCGTCCCGCGATGCAAGGCGACATAGGCGATGAGGTTGGCGTCCGCCTGCCCAGCCGTGCGCAGGGCTACGACCACCCGTTGAGATATCGCCGGATGGCTGGCGAGTGCGACTTCGATGTCTCCCAGTTCGATGCGGAATCCTCGGATCTTGACCTGGTGATCGCTGCGTCCGAGGTATTCGATGCGTCCATCCGTGTGGTAGCGACCGATGTCGCCCGTGCGGTAGAGTTGGCGTGATCCTCCCTGGGCGAACGGGTCGGGAATGAAACGGGCCGTGGTCTGCTCTGGAAGACCCACATAGCCATGGGCCAGGCCATCGCCGCCGATGTAGAGCTCGCCGGGCACGCCGATCGGTACGGGACGCAGGCGTTGGTCCAGTAGGTGCAAGCGGGTGTTCGCTACCGGGGTGCCCATCAAGACTGCGCTGGTTCCGCGCTCCACGCGATCGAGCGACGAATAGACCGTGGTTTCGGTGGGGCCGTAGCCGTTCCACAGTTCGCCAGCACGTGCGAGCAACGCATCCGCCAGATCACGCGGGATGGCTTCACCGCCGCACCACAGGCGGATGCGGCCATCACCTTTCCAGCCGGCCTCCAACAACATGCGCATGGTCACGGGCGTGGCTTGGAAAATCGTCGCACGACTGCTGTCCAACAGTTCGATCAGTCGTCGTGGGTCAGCGGCGGCCTCGCGTTCTGCAAGGACGATGCGTGCACCCACCGACAACGGCAGCAGTAGTTCTGCCACATGGATATCGAAGGACAGCGTGGTGATCGCCAGCAGGGTGTCGCGCGCCGTGATGCCCGGCCGTTCACGCATCGAGCTCAGCAGATTGACCACCGCACGGTGGGGCACCTGGACCCCTTTGGGGCGACCGGTGGAGCCGGAGGTAAACAGCAGGTAGGCGAGGTCCTCTGGTACGACAGTCACGCGCGGCGCTTCACCGTCCGGTAGGCGCTGCTCCCAACCCGAGTCCATCAGGACAGTGGTGGTCTCGTGCCGAGAGAACGGTGCCCACTCCGTGGTCTGGGTGATCACCAGCGCCGGACGGGCGTCTTCGAGAATCTGGGTGATGCGATGGTCGGGATAACGGGAATCGAGCGGCACATAGCAGGCACCAGCCTTGAGCACTGCCAGCACAGCGATTGGGAGCGCCGTGGTGCGTGGTAGGCAGATTGCCACCGGTGCCGTCCGGCTGGCGCCACGGGCAACGAGCTGTGCCGCCAAGCGCGTCGAAAGTTGATCGAGCGCGCGGTAGGTAAGGCGCTCTTCGCCCGCCACCACCGCGATGGCCTCCGGGGTTGCCGCCGCCTGTTGGGCGATGAGGTCGTGAACCGCGCGGTCCTTGGGATATTCCCGCGCCGTCGCGTTCCAGGTTTCCAGAATCTGGGTGCGCTCTGGCGCAGACAGCAGTTCCAGATCGCCGATCATCCGCGTCGGATCACGGGCCGCGTCATCAGCTAACGTCAGAAAATGACCGAGCCATCGGCGGATGGTGCTCGGCTCGAACAAATCGCGATTGTAGTGACAACACAGAGTCAGGCCCTGATCAGTTTCCATCAAATTGAAATCGATGTCGAAGACCACACCAGCCTTGGCGTTGAGCTCGACCGTGGAGCGCAATCCGGAAAGCCCAAGATCTTTGAAACCCGCCCGGTCGAAGTTGAACAATGCGGAGAGCAGAGGTGGGCGTGCAGGATCACGCGGCAGGGTGAGCGATTCCAACAGGCGGCCGTAGGTGATGTCCGGATGTTCCTGGGCATCGAGCACCGCATCACGGACCGAGCGCAGTGCCGTCGCGAAGGGCGTATTCGCCGTCATCGACAACCGCAGGGGCAGGAAGTGCACACAGTGGCCCGCAAGGCGGTCGACGCCCATCAACAACTGGCCGGCGGAGGGGATACCGATCACCAGGTCATCCTGGTGGCTGAGGCGAGACATCAGCGCGGTGAATGCCGCAAGCATGCCGGCGAATACGGTTGCTCCGCTGCGGCCGCAGACCTGTTGCATGCGCCGGTAGGCCGTTGCGTCCACCAACAGGCGTTCGGTGGCACCAGCGAAGGTGCGCGACGGACGTCGCGGATGGTCGAGGGGCAGATCAAGGTCCGGTGGCGACTCTCTGAACAGCGACCGCCAATGATCAAGCGACACGCGCCCCTCGGGACCATCGCGGCGTGCACTCTGCCACGCGGCGTAGGCATGGTACGGCACCGCTGCCGGCAAGTTCAGCGGCAGTCCGGTGACCAGCGCGCTGTAACACTGGCCGAGTTCATTGATCACCACGGCGAACGACCAGCCATCACACACCAAGTGATGAGTGATCAGTATGAGCACGTGGCGTTCTGATCCCAGGCGCACGAGCGAAGCACGCAGAAGTGGTGCGCAGGTCAGATCGAAGGGCGTAGCGGTGAGGGCGGCCCGGTGTTGCTCCAAACGTTGTTGGTTGTCGCCACTGGCGAGATCCACCAGCGGCAGATCCACCGCTACCTGGGCGACGAAGCGCTGGCATTCCCCGTCGGCATCGAAGCGCGACCGCAGGGCTGGATGCCGGTCGACCACCTGCTGCAAAGCCAGACGCAAGCGCGCGTGATCGAGCGGTCCATCGAGATGGAGCAGCACACCATCGTTGAAGGCGACACTCGCTTCCGGCGACAACTGCGAGGCGACCCACAACTCGCGTTGCACCTCGGTGAGTGGCAGCTGCTCCGCTAACGGCATGACGATGCTGGAGGTGTCGTCGCTCGGGCTTGGCTGCGCTGCGACGATGGCCACGACGGCGGGAACGGATTCCGGTGAAGTCTTTTCCTGAGCGGGATCTGGTGTTGTGCCACTCGCGGGGAGGAAGCCGCCGTCCGTCAGTTCCTGCAGACTGCCTTCCACCGCACGGATGAAGAGGTCGATTTCAGCATCGCCATGAGCGGTGGTCAGGAAGCAGGGGAAACCTTCCCAGATATGGATGCCACGCAGGCGCAGCAAATAATGCAGCAGACTGAGCATGCGATGTTTTGGTGCGAAGGCGAAGTAGAAGACCGAACCGAAGCGCTGCACGAATGATGGAACGCCATACTTTTTGAACAGTCCGTTGAGCGCATCTACCAAGCGCGTCGTGCGGCGGTTGAGGGCTTCCTGCAATGCCGGGCCTTGTTCCTTGAGGTGCACCAAGCACGCCTTGGCCGCCGCCATCGCCAACGGATGACGTACGAAGGTGCCGGCAAAGAACGTGACACCGATCTCGGGGAAGGAGTCGTCACCGAAGCGCCATTGGCCGCCGTCGAGGGCATCCATGAAGCGGTTGGTGCCGGCGAGTATGCCGATGGGATGACCACCGCCGATGACTTTACCGTAAGTTGCCAGATCGGCCTTTACGCCGAACACACCCTGCGCGCCACGTGGATGTACTCGGAAGCCGGTGATGACCTCGTCCATGATCATCGCCGTGCCGCTGGCGGCAGTTATGCGACGGACCTCGTGGAGGAATTCTTTCGGTTGGAGATCCGGATGGCGGCTCTGCACCGGCTCGATCAAGACAGCGGCGAGATCATCGGCGCGTGCGCGGATGATCTCCAACGCCTGCTGGCTGCCGTACTCCAGGATGATGATGTTGTCGACTTTGCCTTGCGGAATACCTGGGGCGATCGGTGCGGAACGTAGGTCGTTGCCACGGTGGTTAGGACGTACCAGTACTTCATCGAAGGTGCCGTGGTAGTCGCCCAAAAACGAGACGATCGTGCTGCGTCCGGTGACCGTGCGGGCCAAGCGCATGGCGGCCATCACCGCTTCCGAGCCGGTGTTGCAGAAAGTTGCGCGTTCCAGGCCGGTGAACTCACTGACAAGTTTGGCGACTTCGCCGGCGAGTGGGGTCTGTGGACCAACTTCGATTCCAGCACTGAGTTGTTTGGTCACCGCATCGTTGACGAAATCCGGGGAGTGACCGAACAGGCTCGAACCGAAACCGTTGAGGATGTCGATGTACTCGTTGCCGTCCACGTCCCACAGACGTGCGCCCTTCGAGCGCACCGCCACCAGTGGATACACCATCTCCTTCCACTGTTGACGGAATCCCGCAACCACGCGGGGATCTGCTAAATATTCACGATGATGTTGCGCTTGGCGTTTGGATTCCTTGGTCTTCGCGGTGTAACGCACGATGAAAGCATCGAGCCAACGTTGTTGATGCTCGGTGAGTCCGCCCGTGGGCCCGCGGGTAATCGGCTTGTAGGGACCAAACGCTTTGAATTCACCGGGCGCGGCAGGTTGCGCGGCGGAGGCTTCCGCCGCGCTTGGCGCAGCTGCCATGCCAGCGGTGCCACCGCTGAGTTGAGCCATCTGTTTGGACAACTCAGCAAGCTGCCGCTGCATCTGGTCCAGCATCGGATTACCGGTCGTGGCAGCGGGAGCGTCAGCCGCGCTCACGCCAACAGTGGGCAGCAGCGCGGGAGCCGCATGGTGTTCCACATATTCAGCAAGGCGCGCAACCGTACCGAGCTCATCGAGCAAGTGACGGAAGCTGATCTTGATCTTGAAACGTTGCTGGAGTGCGAGCGCGAATTGGGTGAGGAACAACGAATCAAAACCTAATTCGATAAAGCTGATAGCGGTATCGGTTGCGCGATGATCAGCGCCGGATTGTTCCGACACCAATTGGCGCAGCAGTTCGATCAGCGCCGTATGGCGATCGCCGCTGGTGGCAGGCGCTGCCGTCACGGTCGCTGCTGCGGTGGTGGCCTGGTTTGCTGTCAGATCGGCGGTTGTCGTTGCCGCGTCGATTGGCGGTGGCTCTACCCAGTAGCGGCTACGCTCAAACGGATAGGTCGGCAACGGCGTGCGCGCTGGGCGTGCGGGATGGAACTTCGCCCAAGCGAGCGGGACACCGGCGAGCCACAAGCGCCCGGCGGCATCGGCTAGCTCAGCCGCGTCGCCTGGTGATTCGGTTTCGCCCGTGGTGGGCAAGGTCGCTACCACGGAACGTCGATCACTGGTGGGCAGACATTGACGCGCCAAACCAGCAAGCGTGCGACCAGGACCGACTTCGAGCAGTGCCAGGCGTTGATCAGCGGTGATGGTCGCAACACCCGCAGCGAAGCGCACGGCTTCGCGCACGTGGCGTACCCAATACTGCGGATCGGTCGCCTGTGCCGTCGTGATCCAGGTGCCGGTTACGCCAGAGATGAACGGAATGGTCGGAGCGCTGAACTGAACATCACGTAGATGCTCGGCAAATGCTGGCAGCATGCCGTCCATCATTGCCGAGTGGAAGGCATGCGAGGTGGTCAGGTGGCGTGCGGCGATTCCGCGTCCGACGAGATCACTTTCAAAGGCGGCGATGGCCTCCGCTCCGCCTGCGATCACGCAGGACGCGGGGCCGTTGCTGGCGGCGAGCGAGAGTGGTTTGCCGGCGATCAGTGGGAGCAGTTCCGCTTCGCCAAGTCGCACCGCCAACATTGCGCCGCCGGGCAGGGCCTGCACCAGTTTGCCACGCACCGCCACGGCACGCATGGCGGTGGCAAGGGGCATGACGCCAGCAAGGCAGGCAGCGACGTATTCGCCGACGCTGTGGCCGATCATCGCGGCTGGAGTCACACCCCGTGCGAGCCACACCTGCGCCAGCGCATACGACGTGGCGAACAAGGCTGGCTGGGTGTATCGCGTCTGGATGAGATCGCTGGCGCGGGCGGGATCGAACAGCACGGCGCGCAGGTCTGGACATTCGTTGGCCACGGCAGCCAAACACTCATCCAGGGCAGCGCGGAATCGTGGCTCGTCGCGATAAAGTCCGGCAGTCATGCCGGCACGTTGCGCACCTTGGCCTGGGAAAAGGAAGGCCACTGGTGTGTCGTCAGCAGCACATTCTGCGGTCGGTACGGTGGTCCCATCACGCAGCCGTGCGCTGGCGCCAGCGGCATCGCGCGCCACCACCATCGCGCGGTGAGCGAACGTGCGGCGACCGGTCTGGAGCGTCCACGCCACATCGGCCAACGGGATGGTTGGAACGCTGTCGAGATGTTTGGCGAGTCGTTCTCGCATCGCTGCCAGTGCGGCGGGCGTACGCGCTGACAACACCAATACCTGCGGCGTATTGCTGGCGACAGGCGCCGTGGTCGGCGGTTGTTCGATGATCACGTGGGCGTTGGTGCCGCCGACGCCGAAGGAACTGACACCAGCGCGACGAGGTCCGCTGATCGCGGGCCACGGCGAACGCGTGGCGTTCACGCGGAAGGGCGTCTTGGTGAAATCGATCTTGGGATTGGGACGACGGAAATGCAGGCTGGCCGGAATGACGCCGTGTTGGACGGCAAGCGCAGCTTTGATCAGTCCCGTGACGCCGGAAGCGACTTCTAGATGACCGAGGTTGGTCTTCACCGAACCAATGGCGCAATAATTCGTGGCTTCGGTAGTGGCACGGAAGGCCCGCGTCAACGCTTCGACTTCGATCGGATCACCGAGCGGCGTCGCGGTGCCGTGGGCCTCGACATAGCCAATGCTGTCAGCGGTAATGCCAGCAAGAGAGTGGGCGAGCGCGATGACCTCGGCCTGACGTTCAACGCTTGGCGCCATGTAACCAACTTTTTGCGCGCCATCGTTGTTGAGCGCCGCACTGCGGATCACAGCGACGATCCGATCACCATCCGCGAGGGCATCTTCCAAACGTTTGAGCGTTACCAACGCGACGCCGCTGCCGAACACCGTGCCCTGTGCGTCAGCATCGAAGGCGCGGCAGTGGCCATCGCCGGAAACCATGCCGCCTTCCATGAAGTGGTAGCCGCGTTCCTGCGGGAAGGTGATCGACACGCCACCGGCCAAGGCCACGTCGCATTGGTAGGACAGCAGCGACTGGACCGCTTGCGTAACCGCCACCAGCGACGTCGAGCACGCGGTCTGGAGCGTCATGCTGGGACCACTGAGGCCAAGTTTATAGCTGATGCGGGTGGTGAGGTAATCTTTGTCGTTACCGAGCACCGTTGGGTAACTGCCAACCTGATAGTCGCAGGTCAGACGTTCGAGGAACGAACGATCACTGCTGAGATTGGCCAGCAAATACGTCGGGAAACTCTGGCCGGCGTAAACCCCGATCGCGCCTGTGTATTGCCTGGGATCGCAACCCGCGTCTTCCAAGGCTTCCCAGGCACATTCCAGCAGTAAGCGATGCTGGGGGTCCATGAGTTCCGCTTCACGCGGCGTGATGCCGAAAAAGCCAGCGTCGAAGAGATCGGCTCCGGCGAGGACGCCGCGGGCGTTCACTTGCTCAGCATCACCTGGATTGCGCACCTGATCCTGGGCGAATCGTGTTATGGACTCGATCCCAGCCAGAAGATTGGTCCACAATTCAGCAACCGAAGTCGCCCCAGGAAAGCGACCAGCCATGCCAATGATTGCCACTGCGGGGGCACTTATCTGTTCATTCATGTTCATTTATTTCCGCTATTTGCTCATTTGTGGCGCGAGCTGCTGATGTGGCGCGAGCTACCGAAGCCCTGGTTTGAACTGATTAGCGCGAGAACGCAATTGCTGTTGCTGACGAAGCAGAGCGTTTCGTTGCTGTATTCCACGTACGGTGGCGCTTGCCGCGACCACCGACGCGGTGTCTGAGGCTAGGTTTTCGGCCAGGGATCGCACGGTGGGATGTTCGAACAGCAGGGTGATGGTCAACTCGCGACCCAACTCCCGACCGAGGCGTTCGTGTACCTGGGTCAGCAGCAATGACGTGCCACCCAGATCAAAGAAGTTGTCGTCGCGGCCGATCTCTGATTGCCGCAAAATCTCGCACCAAACCGCCACCAGACGACGTTCTAGATCGGTGGTCGGCGCTTGATAGGCAGCCGCCAATTGGGTGCGGTCAATGGCCACTGCCGGCAGCGCCCGGCGGTCCACCTTGCCGCTGGGAGTCAACGGCAGGCGCTCAAGTACCGCCACCGCAGAGGGCACCTGATAGTCCGCTAACGTCGCGGCGCACCATGCGCGTAGGATGGCTGGAGTCGGATGAGCGCCTGGACGTGCCACGACGTAACCGATCAGACGGAGATCACCCGGAGCAAACTCGCGAGCGACTACGGCGGCTTCGGCTACGGCCTCATGCCGGGCGAGAACGGCTTCGATTTCTCCAGGTTCAATGCGGAAACCACGGATCTTCACCTGATCGTCAGCACGACCAAGAAATTCGAGGTCACCGTTGGTATTGAGACGCGCAAGATCACCGGTGCGGTAGAGGCGTTCATCGACACCAGCGGGCGCAGCCGTGACAAAACGCTCTGCCGTCAAATCGTCACGTCCCAGGTAACCCTGCGCTAAGACCGGGCCGCCCACATACAGTTCGCCCGGCTCACCCTCAGCGACTGGGCGTTGATCGGCATCCAGTAGGTGGACGCGTGCGCCGGTGATCGGTTTTCCAATCGGCGGCAATTCAGGCCACAGAACGGAATCGCCGCTGAGGTCATGGCTGGTAACCACATGCGTTTCGCTCGGTCCATATTGGTTAACAAGCGTGCAGCCGGGAAGGCGCGCGAACCACGCACGCAACGCCGGAGTAATACGTAGGGTCTCGCCGGCGGTGATGATTTCGCGCAGTGACCACGACAGCCCTGGTGCTTGAAATGCGCTCTCTGCCAATTGCTGCAAGGCGACGAACGGAAGGTAGAGTCGTTCGACCCGTTCCTGTGAAAGGAAACGCAACAACGCCGATGGGTCCCGCCGCAGGCGCTCGTTGATCAGCACCAGACAGCCGCCGGTAGTCCACGTGGCGAACAGTTCCTGAAAAGACACATCGAAACTGAGCGAAGCGAATTGCAGCGTCCGTCCTCCGGACTGCATGGGCGAAACACGGTTTTGCCACGCGATCAGATGAGCGAGTGGCCCATGCGGCATGGCGATGCCTTTGGGCCGGCCAGTCGAACCACTGGTGAAAATCACGTATGCTAGGTCTTCTGCAGAGGGTGCCTTTAGGGAAGACCACGGGACCGCATGCGAATGGTCATCATCGATAAAAATCTCGATAACGCCGAGTGCGCTTAACGAACCATGAAGTGCACGTTGCGTCAGTAAGACGCGCGCGCCGCAAGACTCCAACATGTAGGCACGGCGATCCTGTGGGTACGTTGGATCGATGGGGACATAAGCACCACCAGCCAGCAGCACGGCCAGCACGGCAATGACCGATTCCGGGCTGCGCTCCGCGTGCAAGGCCACTCGCGCATTTCGCGTAATTCCGTGGTGATGCAAAATAGCAGCCAACTGCTCGGCACGCTGGTAGAGTGTGCGGTAAGTGATTTCCCCACCAACTCCAGCGAGCGCCGGCAGGTCAGCAAACGTTTCTACGCGAAGACGTACGTCCACAATCACGACGGCATCGGCCTCGGTTGTTTCAGGGGGCATGGTGCACGAGGGGTAGAACAATCATTGGTGGAACCACGGTCGAAACGGCCTGGATATCGATAATCAGTGATGCGGTGCTGGTGGTGATGGTGGCCGACAAGTTCGTCGCCGTCACCGAAAACGTCGTGCTGAGTGTCCCAGTCGGAGGTGTACCGCCAACCAAACCAGTAGGCGCATTCGAAGTTAGCCAAGAAGGCAACCGCCAAATTTTTATAATTGGCGGTGTAACCAGAGAAACATGACGGAGAGCAGTAACATGACAGCCGTCGCGCCGAAACCGCAGCTACCTTCGCCGTTATCGGAGCTGCTCGACGGCGGTGTTGTCGGTGGCGTAATCGCCTGGGCCAGCACAACGAAGGCGATGTTGGTGACGTTCGTGCCAAGCGCATTGGTCGCAGAAATGGACGATATGCGATTTTCAATTTGGGTTGGAGTGCCAGTGATGAGTCCGGTGGCGGTGTTGACGCTTAATCCCGGTGGAAGACTGGCAGCGTTGTAGCTCGTCGGTGAATTGCTGGCGACGATTTGATAGGTCATCCGGGTAAATTGATAAGCCGTTACGGTACCTGTCCCGCTGATCACCGGAGCGCCGATAACAGCAGCAGAGGCATTGATCGTCACGGATTGGGTGTCAGCGCCGACGGAATTGGTTGCTGTGACGGTGAAACTAAATGCGCCCACGCTCGGTGGCGTACCGGTGATCAGTCCCGTGTTCGCCGTAAAAGTAAGCCAGGAAGGCAGGCCGCTGACGGAATAGCTGGTGGGAAAATTCAGTGCCGTGATGGCATAGGCCATCGCGTTACCGACGGTGGCGTTGTTGACTATGGTTGGGCTGGTGAGACTCGGAGCGGCAATGGGAGTCTCTGCGGTCATCGACGGCGGAAACACCGCACCGACCAATAATTGCGTACGAATCGTCGACGAATTGACCGTGCCCGCCACCAGGGTAATGACCGTGGTGCCTTCATTCGTGACCATGGCAGCGTTCACGCTGAGGTCAGCACGATCAGGGAAGGAGCTATTCACCGTGAGCCCAGCAAACATCAGGTTGATGGGCACATTGGTCGAGAGGCAGTTGAAAAAGTGGGAATGATGATTGCGGTAGTTGGTATTGTTTGCTGGGTTAGTGAGATCTATCCACGTCGGGTTCGCAGCCGTGATGACGGCCGCGCTGGATCCCTGGCGGCTGAAAACGCAGCCTTCGAGACTGATGCTAATGCCATCGACAAAGTCGGTCACGCCGCTGTCGGTATCGTCGAAGGTGCAGCCGACCATGTATAATTGGCCTTGAGCGAAAACCATCGGATGGCCGCCGTTATTCTTAAAATCACAATTGGTGAAGACCGCACTGTTGTGCGATTGCATCGATGCTGCGTAGACGGAATTATTTTGAAAGAGACAGTTGATCCAAGCGTTTCCGGCGCTCGCGCGGTTGCCGCGTAAATCAAGAGCCCGTTGGCAGTCAACAAACTGACATTGGTAGAATACGTTTTTATCAAGGTAGGTGAGGGTCGGGGTGCTGTCATTCACCGTGCCACTTGGTGCACGCTGTTTAATGCCAGTCGGACAATTGAGAATATTGAGGAAATCAATGGAGTTATTGTCCCAGGCATAGATGTTTTCTAGCCAGATGCCGCTGTCAGCCATGTCGCGAATCGTGATATGCGAAAGAGTCATGCCCGTATATTGAGCGCCGCTGGTGGTGTGATGAATGCCCGCGCGTCCACCTTGAAGCGTGAGATCCGCCAGAAGGATTTCATGGGCGCCACTTTGAGCACTACTAGCAATGAGGTCGATGCTGGTATTCATCGCGATAAGCACGGTGCGGTCCATGCCGGCGCCCACCAAGCCTTGGCGCGGGCCAATCGTCAATGGCCCGTCAAGATAGTAGATTCCTTGGCCAAGAACTGCGACGCCCTTGGTATTGATTTCGTTTTGAATCGTTGCGCGCGAAGACGTTTTACTCGCAAGATCGGTGTTCCACGCTGGGCCAGCAGGATCGGGAATGGCCGTAAACGTTGGGCGTTCCCAAGCGGGATCGGTGCGCGCCGTGCTGATCGTGCGCATAAGCGCTGCTGCCGGCGTGGCAGCCAGCGGGGGAGTAATGGTCACGCCGTTCAAAAGTCGCGTCGTCGGGGTGCTTGATGTACTGAAAAGCTGAAAACGCTGAGCACTCGTGTTGGTTTCGTTAGATAAACTCATGTCGGGATTAAATTCGGTAATGACCGAGGTCGCATTGGCTGCGCGTTGAATCACCGTTGGCGCAACGATGGATCCCATTTCGTGGCCATGCAGCCACAGTGAGGTTGCCGCGTGATCAATAGATCGCCCGGTTCGCAGTAAACCAGAAGTGCCGAAAATTGACAAATCGTCAATCCGACTCGCTGTGAGGCCATTTTCCCCTGTCGAATAATACGATTCAAAATCCATGTAAATCACATTCATATCACGTTGATCAGCGATGTTCATAATTTCGCCGGTCGCGCCCAAAGAATTCATCCAAACAAATACGTTGCCGTGACTGTTTGCCCGCGACGCAGTGCGACCAAGAATCGTGAGCATAGGTGATGACGAGTGATTTAAGCAACGTATAATACGATTTCCGCTCCAATATCCCGATGATGAATGGTCGACCGACAAGCGACTGAAACTAACATCAAGAAATAGATTTCGTTCCAGTGTCGCGCCAATGATTTGAATGTTGGAATACGTGATGTGCCGAAAAACGTTTTGAGACGTTACGAGAGTGGAGGCAGGGAATATAAGCCGACCGTGGAGAGCGCTGAGAATCGCAGCTGTCGTACCTGGCGCGACGATCATCGTCGGCATGTCGTTACCGAGGCCAAAAATGCGATTGCCACTACGGACCGTCAGGGTGGTAAGAGAATTTCCGTACAGGTAATCGCCTTTTTCAAGTCGGATTGCGCCGTGAAAATCCAATCTTGTTTGTAGATTCGCACGGTCTGCAACCGTCACCAAAAATGCTTCTTGGGGATAGAAACGATTATGAGGAACTTCTACCCCTACGACGCTTCCTGTGGTGAGGGAAAAGAGTGCGGCCAACAGGATTGCGCGTAGAGATCTCATGGAGATTTCCTCTTTGACGTAGGTGGTTGATAGCCGCTGCTGAGTAACGAAGGGAATTGACTGCCACGCAAGAATTTGGGCTGGGGGTCCGGCACGCCGGGTAAAATGGCGGTCGTTTTACCGGCGATCATAATGGAGGCCTTGGCATTGAGCGCTTTGTCGAAAGTAAACGAGCTATTGAAGATCACTGCGTTTCGTATCGCCCCTACGGGAACGGCAAACGTGCAGTTGGTCAGGTAACAATTGCGAGCATCGAAATTGCGCTGGTTATCGGGGTGAGCAGAAGCAGCGATCCAAACGGGTTTTCCCGATTGCAGAACGGTCGTGGAGGTTTCTGAACGACGGAAAGTGCAGCCTTCAGCCGTGAGAGCATAGCAATCAATGAAATCAACAGCATTGGCGGTATTCGACTCAAACTGGCAACTGAGCAAATAGACACGTCCACCGGAAGAGACGGTTGGCGCTCCATTATTATCGATGAAATCACAATTGGCGAACATCGTTAGGGAATGATTCTCTAACTTAGCAGCATGCACTTGGCTATTTTTAAATAAGCAATTCACCCAAGCGTTATTTGCGCTGTTGCGATAGGATTTGAGTTCTAGCGCCTTGCCGCAGTTGATGAACTGACATTGGTAGAATAAGTTTTTGTCCATGTAACAGAGCACCGGGTCATTGTCAGAACCAAAGTGGTCAGCTACCTGTCGGAAGCCATGGGCGCAGTCGACTATGGCAACATAGTCAATGAAATTGTTGTCCCAGCCATAAATGTTTTCGTATTTGATGCCTGAATCGGCCATGGAACGAATGGTCACATGACTGAGGGTAACGTCGGTAAACTGCAATTTGGGGCCAGCGGTCCAGCGGTGATAGATTCCATTACGCCCGCCTTGCAGCGTGATGTCGCACAGCACCATTTCGGCCGTGCCATCACTGACAATCAGGTCGATTTCTGCGGATTTAGCAATCAGCACGGTGCGATCCATGCCAGCGCCAATCAGACCTTTCCCTTTTCCGAGCTTTAAGGGTTTGTCGAGGTAGTAAGTTCCTGGCCCAAGCAAGACCATGCCTTTTTTATCAAGCTGATCCTGTAAGAGATCAGAAGACGAAGGTTTTCCTTCAAGCCCAACGCGCCATTTCGGGCCAGCCGGATCGGGCGGTGATTCGAACAGTGGCCGCTCCCAGGGCTTTCCGGCAGATGAGTCGCAGACCATCCGAGTGATTTCTTTTGCTTGTAGCGCGGTCGGTTGTTCAGCGAGTGGCGCACCATTTAAAATAACCGACTTATCGAAAGGGTCTCCAGAAAAAATTTGCAGGCGTAAATCGTCTTTTGTTTTGACGCGCTCGTCGCTGACCGATTGAGTGGATCCGCTGTCAACCATGATGGCGCTCGCGGTCTTTTTTCCGACGAAAACAGTGGGCGGCACGATGGCGCCCATCTGATGGCCCTGCATGTATAAGCGATCTGGCTCTACATCGAGCGTCCGTCCGTGATTCAGTAATCCGCCGCTGCCAACAATAGTGAGATCGCCAGTGTCTCGCACTCGAATCCCGGCATCAACATTCCCAGAATAGGCTTCGCAATCGAGGAACAGTAGTGAGAGGTCGCTCAGGCCGCTGACATCCATCGCTCGACCTTGTGGGTCGAGAAGATTTATCCACAGAAAGACATTGCCGCCGGAGCGTCGATCGGTGCTGCTTTTCCAGTCGATGGCGGGATTTCCACCATGAGAGAGAAACTTGATGATGCGATTATTGCGCAGCCGTCCACTGGTCGTGGTGTCAACTTTCCAGGATTGGTAGGATGCATTGAGGAAAAGATTGTCCTCTAAAGTTGCGCCATTGACGATTACGTGGGAATAGGTCACGCGAGTAAAGAGATTGCGACGAGTTGGCAGGTCTGACGGAGGAAAGGTCAAGGTGGTGTGTACGCTGCTCAAAACGATGCCTTCACTTCCCGGCGCAATAACCGTTGGTGGCAGATTGTTGCTGAGTCCGTACAGGCGGTGACCGCTGCGTAGATGGAGGGTGATATTATTGCCGTGGGAGTAGTCGCCGGGTTCCAGACGAATCACACCGTACTGATCAAGATATTGTTGGAGTCGTCCTTTTTCAGCTAATGGGACAACCGTGGCTTCGGTAGGATAAGCGCGATTAAAAGGAACTTCGACAGCGATCACTTGGTGAGATAATGCCGTCAATCCGGTAAGCGAAACGCCAATGAGCGCAGAGACGAGAGAGGGGAGAGAGATGAGAAAGGGGAGAGAGAAACACGACTTGGTTACGCGCATGATGTTTCTCAATTCGTTTTCGCGGTGGGTAACAATATCCGCTGTACGCGTCCGAGCGCACGACGGATCAGGGTCGTCAATTGTTTCATGACGCGATGCGGTCCAGTGATGAGGCGCCACACATAGTGACGAAGCCATTGCCCGGTGGTGAACTCACGGCGAAAGCGTTGTATAAATATAAGCATTTCTCTCCGCCCCTGATCGCCATTACTAGCGGTCTTGCATTCAGGGTGAAGGACAAAGTTACCCCACGTTTCGTTCGTGTAGCAGATCTTCGCCACCCGTGACATGCGCAGAATAAATTCCAGATCCATGGTGTAGCGCAAGGTGGTGTCGTAAGGGCCTACGAGTTCATGCAGGCGACGATCGTAGAAATAGGCCGAAGGGTTCGATGGAAAGGGAAAGAGTGGAGATTGCAGCATCAAATGCTCAAACGTCAGCGTATGAGGTTTGTTGATCGCCAGGATTTTTCCATCAAGCGAGCGCAGGTTGCAATTGCCGACGAAAAAATGCAGATCGGGGGCGGTTTTGAGTTGGTTCATGACGTGAGCGATGGTTTCTGGCTCAAAGAAATCGTCGACGTTCAGAAAGGTTATGCTGCGGTGTTTGGCTAAAGTGAGGCCCTTATTCATGGCATCTGATTGACCGCGATCAGGTTCGCTAACCACCCGCAGATGAGGAAAGCGTTCTCGGTATTCGTCTATGATGGCGAGGGTGCGATCTCGTGATGCACCATCGACGATGAGGTGCTCGATTTCCATCGTGCCGATTTGTTGAGCGACAGATTCGATGCAGCGAGCGATGAATTTCTCGCTATTAAAACATGGCGTAATGATCGTTAGCATCCCAAACGCTTTCTGACTTTACGGATCATTTTACTCATCTGGTTAATGCCAAGGGCATGGCGTAGTCCATGGACTGCCGCGTGGCGATTCCATTGGTTGCGATCACGAAACGTATCAAGCAATACATCGATTTGTTTGCTGCCATCGGGCCAATCACCAGAGTAATGGAGATGACTGATACGTTGGCGTTTACCGGCATTGAGCGCGTGAATCAACGCCAATGGATTTGCGTAGTCACCAGCCCAGGAACTACCCCAGCCATCTGGCGCTTTGCAGAGATTGCGTATCCGCCAGCCACCGATGAGTGCGGCGAGATGAAGCAGGGTTTGGTCGTGCGGCATGACGATCTCGGGATGTGCCTGCATCCAATCGAGCGCCTGTACGATGTCGGTTAATAAACGGGGATCACGTCGGCACAGAAAATGCCCAGCGGTGATCGCTTGTTCGAGTGCTTGTGGGCCAAATGCGGAAGTAATTTTATCTGGTTGTTTGTAATTGAAGACACCCTTGGTGGTATATTCTTCGTCGGCATGGACGATATCTGGAGTCGGGGTTTCTGAAAAGCGATCGAAAAGCTCGCTCCAGTCCATCAGCGCGACAATGTCATTATCGCTGTATAAAAACGAGTCCCAATCACTAAAAAAAGCAAGATAGCGCAGGACGAATCCGCGCGGACAGGACAGCCCTTTGGTGAGTTTTTCGACCAGCGCGCGGCCCTCGGCAGGAAATGATGATTCAGGCGTGACTTCAACCTGCGACAACACTGCCGGTGATGTGATGGGATCGCCGCCATAGGGAATTAATCGGATAGGCAGGCGACAGCCTGTTTTACGAATCGAGTAGATAAGATTTTCGCAATGACTCTGACTGCGAAGATTTGCTACTACATAGATGCCGTGCGTCATGTCCTCTCCGCTGGTTTCGTAAATTGTTTGATGAGAAAAGGTATGCCTTTGAGGTACATGACGTGCCGTACTGGTCCGGTGAAATGGCGTACGGCTATGTGTCGGTAATCGACATCGCGCTCAAAAACGAATTGTCGGTCGAGCGAGACCACATAATCATCGTGTTTGAGCGGCTCGCCTTTGGCGACCGACATCATCAAGGCAACCAGGGTCTGCTCGCTAAACCAACTTTGGCCGAGCTGTTCCCAGCCAGTAAAGCGCTCAAGGAATGTTTCTAGCGCTGCAAGACTGAGACAATTTTTAGGTAGGACGATCAATCCTGAATTGACCTGATCGGGTAGCGAAAGGTGTTGTTCGTTAACAGCGGCAACAACGGCTGGACCATAGTTACTGCCGTAACGATCAAGCATATAGAGTGGCTTATCGCCACCGAGTCCGTCGATCAATTGTGCGGGGCGGTTAAAAGCGAGAATGTCGGAATCACTATAGATCGACGGCCCATCTTGGCTGAGTGCAGCGACGAGTGCAGCCTTGCCACCGAGCGGAAAAGCCGTGATGAGCTTGCGGAGTTGCGGCCCAAGATCTTGGCGCTGACCAAGCCACGGACGTAGTTCGTGTACGTGAATGCCAGGAAAATGATTCTCGAAAAGACCACGATGCTCTTCCGTAACGACGCCATCAACAAAGAGGCGTGGTGTCACTTTCCCTTCTAATACGCGCATCCAGCTCCACAGCGACCAGACGGCGTCATCCATACATTTGGGAACCGTCAGGACATTGATGGTTGCCTGGGTGCCATAGGAAAATGATCGCCGCACCTGCGCGTGTTGGGCGAGCGCTGGATAGGAACGTGAACGTTCGTAGCGCCAAAAAAGCTTAGAAATCATTGACGTATCCGTTTGAGACCGAGGACTAAGAAGAAGAGGTTAATCCCAATAAAAGGAATGTGCGGCACGATCGCAAACGTCAGCATGCCGCGCAGGGTGTGCAGATCGAGAACGAGAATGAAGGCCGCCTGTGAACAAATGGTGCTGACAATAAACAGCCATGAGTGACGCAACCAAGCACGCGCCGAATTAATTAAAAAAAGCGATCCTGACACTGCGCCAACTCCGATGAGGGCAAGCATCACAGGGATATCCGCTTCGACATTGGCATATTGTTTTCCCAGTAGCCACACCAATTCGCCGCTAAGAAAGTAGGCGGTTATCAGCGCACAAAGCACGATGACGTAGTAGCTAGAGAGGAGTGCGACAATCATCTGGGTTAGGCGTTTGGGATCCTGACAACGTCCAATACGAGGCATGAAAAAGCCACCCAGGACATCAAAGAAAAATGAAAAGATAACTCCTAAGCGACCGATGGCTGCGTATTCAGCAATATTTTGCACCGATCCGAGCCAGGACATCAATAAAAAAGGAACTTGGTCTTGTACGGAGCTATAAGCCGCATTCGGCAGTTGAGGAATAACCGTGCGCTTGGCTTCGCTCCAATCATCTGGAAGCATCTCGGCGCGGTTCTTTTGCAGCACGAATCGGTGTACCCAACGATCGAGTATCGCGATGCTCCAAGCGCTAATGGCCAAGTTAATGCTAAAAAAAGTGACGACGTTAAGCAGGTCAACGGCGTAAAAAAAACCAATCAGAGCCAAACGGACACAGATGGCGATGAGTTCGAGGACTTGCAGATCACGCAGTCGCAACGCGATCATCAGCATCTCACGGCACAGCGTGCCATGGGCGTGCAAAACCAGCATGATCAGGCCAAGTGCTGTTAGGCAGGCAATGATGAGGGGATTACCCACTTCCATCGTCTGACATTGCCACGGTAGCAACACGGCAAGAATAATGAATCCGGCCGCAACGAGTCGATTCTGTACCTTTTTTCCGGCAGCATAAATCGAGGACATCCGCAGTGGATCGTTGACATGTTTACCGCCGACGGACGAGACAAACATGCCGACGCCGCAGACGGCGATGTTGGCTATCGCGATGACGACGGCGAACAGTAGCGCATAGATTCCATAGTCCCATTTGCTGATGAGATGGATCACCAACAATCCCTGAATGACTCCGAGTGCCTTGGCGATTCCCTGAAGGAAGACGAACTCAATGAAGCGTCCGACCTGCTGCCTGTTCGGCATCAAACTCATGCGATCTCGTTAAGGGCAGCTAACACAGGTCGGCGTAGCCGGAACCAAAGCGAAGACAACGACAGGAGAAGTGCTAACCACAGAGGACACAGAGGGAAATCGAAAGGTCTTTCTCTGTGCCCTCTGTGTCCTCTGTGGTTTAGCCCTTCCCCTGCTTTCTTTACTTTCGTACGTGTAGCGATTTCTTCGGAAAGCACGGAGAAATAGAACCTTAGTAGTATATTGGTAATCACGTCAGGCTCACGGCTGGCGATTAATGAAACCACGTAACGGCGTCAGTAAGATAATTTTGAGGTCGAGCCACAACGACCAGGTGCGAATATACGTCAGGTCCAGATCGACGCGTCGACGCATATCGTTAATGGTGCGAGTTTCACCACGTGCACCATTGATCTGTGCCAGACCAGTGATGCCAGGTTTCACATAATGGCGGCGCATTAATTCGGCGATTGTACCGGCGTATTGTTGGTTGTGGCGTATCGCATGCGGTCGTGGACCGACGATCGACATATCGCCTTTGATCACATTGATGAACTGAGGCAGTTCATCGAGACTGGTTTTCCGTAGGAAATTTCCAATCGATGTGATGCGCGGATCGCCAACGGTGGCCTGCTTAAAATCATCCGGCGCCGGTTCGGTCTTACCCTGGTCGACGGGAGCTTGAGCAGGAGCGCGTCGAGCACGACGTATCGCATTGACGTCGATGGAATCGATAGCGCCATCTTCTGGTGTGATTAGCGAACCAGCACGGCTTGGTTCCCGGCGAATCTCACGGGTGCCAGTCTCAAGATCGGTGGAACTTTTAATGGCATGAACGCGCAGCGAGCGGTGTCGGCGCGTCAAAGTCATGGTGCTGTCGCCGTCGGATTTTTTTTCGGTGACATCGATAGGAGCGATGTCTTCACCAGGGGTGTAATCTGGGTTCGGAGTTGGGAAGCGAGCGGGCGGCCGTGGCGTTGTCGCTGCAACCGGGTCGCTGTTCACGGCGATTCCTGAGGTAAAAGTAGCAAGATGATTGGCGATAGGAGTGGGTTCGTGGCTTTGACGTTGGTTGCCGTTTGGTTGATTGACCGTGCTCACGATGGTCGGCGGAATGGTTGACGAAGTCGAGATGTCTTGGTCAGGAAGACGAATCATTCTGCCGGAAATGCTTTTGTGCTCCAATGCCGGAAGTGTGGGACTTCCCGTCGTTTGCGCGGCAGTAGTAGGTTGATGAATCATGGTACGAAATTTAATGACGCGGATGCGGCGACCACCTAGGCCATGG
>JANMYZ010000283.1:0-2124 GCA_031382605.1 Planctomycetota bacterium
GCCTCGATCGGCTGTTCGGTCTCGCAGACCCGACAGATTTTGGTGATGGACAAATGACGTCGGTGTGATTGCAAATTTCAGATCCGTTCCCAACGCAATTCAATCGGATGTTCTTTCCATTGGCCCGGCTCAACGTGACAGACCGTGGTGATGCCCTGGAACGTTGGATGAACTTCTGCGTCAGTGCGACCGTTGGGGAACGGTTTGGTGGTGAGTTCCAATCCACGCGTGCGTTCACGATTAAACCACGGCGTGCCTGGGCGGCTCCGGTGCTGCGTCCAAATCGTTAGCCACGGAAAATCGCTGATTTTCCAGCTGCAACTGAGGCGACGCTTGAGCGTTGGATTGGTGACTGACCACGTCGCTGTTTTGACGCGGCCAGCAACGACATCCCCGCAAATGGGCTGATCTGGCGTGGGAATGGCAAGGATTTCGGTGATCGGCATTTCGCCAAGCGACGGAATCTGCGGGAAACGTGGCAGCGGTTCGGGTTCGCCATGCCAGTTGAAAATCTTGTCGACCCCTGCTTCACAAGTGGCGAAATCGATGAACGGTTGGCCGAGATTGATGTGCTCACACCATTCAATTTCGCGACGTTCTTTCCCAGGGTTATGCACCGCGTGGGTCAGCAATAACCGATTGCCGTCAAGCTGGACGCGTTTGCGCGCTGACAATCCAGCGAGCGGCATAGCGACGGTGAACTCCAACAACTCAGCCGTTTGCTTGCTGACCTGCCAACGTCCAACTCCGGGTTCTCCGTGCACGGGTCGCTGTTCGCCGACATGTGCTGGGCCAAAACGATCGATGCACACATTGTGTCCAACAATGGCCGCGAGCAGACCCGCTTCGACGCCGCCATAATATCCGCCCACGGGCACGGTATTCGGATCAGCCGCATGCCAGGTCGGCTGCCACAACGGATTGATTTCTTCTCCGATTAAACGAATCGCAGCTAAGTGGCCGCCGACTTCGGTGATGATGAGTTCAAGCGTGCGGCCAACCACGCGCCACGCAGCAACGCCGCGCCAAGTGGTGGAAGTCAGGGTCAGCAAATCCATAACGGTTCCTTAATGAAGATGATCAACCACGTGGGATCGCAGGGTCAGATGAACGCCGTGTACGATCGGTAATGCGGCACAGCAATTCCATCCCTTCGAGCACCAAGCTCGGGCGATAACTGAGTCGCGGCAACACCGATGAGGCGATGATGAGTCCGCAGTTACCTCCGGTGGCGATATGGAGGTGGATTGCTGTTTCGCGTTCTAATTTCAGCATGCACGCAGCGACCATCGGACCGTAGCCGATACCGATCGCGGCCCCAATTGCCCCATGGGTATCAAACTGCGCTGCGTGGGCATCGGGACCAAGAACTTCAACCACCGGCAACGCTGGCGCCTGTGCGGCCAAACCGATCGCGCAACTGCGAGCACCCGGCAAAATCAAACCACCAGCAAACTTTACCGCCGTGAGCGGATTCGGATCGTCAGGTTCATAACGCCACGCAGTCATGGTGGTGGCAGTGCCGGCGTCGATCACCACCAGCGATTTTCGTTCTTGAATACAACCGACCAAGCCCGCCAGAACGCGATCAATTCCACAGTTCGGATACTGACCAAGATCCGGCGCTGGCAGCGTGCGATCACCGACCACGCGCAGCCGACGACCATTGCCAACCGCCGCCCACCAACTTTCGACCAACGCGGTATTGGCCTTCGCCCCAGGCATCAACGCCAGTTCGGTGATCGTGCGATCAAACGGTTTGATGAACTCATCCAGCGCGGCAGTTTGTGGGCTTAAGCGCTGAAACTGCCAGATCCCGCCATCTTGAGCGAGACCAAGTTTGATCGTCGAATTCCCGCAATCCGCTAATAAACGCATGTGCTCATCGCTGCGCTTCGCGTTTCTGTCCGCCAAATCACAGCCCGACCGATCTGGGACCAAAGCAAAGGCAACCAATGAAGAATTTCTAACCACAGAGGGCACAGAGGACACAGAGAAATACCGTATGATTTCCCTCTGTGCCCTCTGTCGTTAAGACCGTCTCCATCTTCGTTTTTCGCAGCCCGACCGATCTGGGACCAAAGCGAAGGCATCGAATGAAGAATTTCTAACCACAGAGGGCAC
>JANMYZ010000272.1:0-2101 GCA_031382605.1 Planctomycetota bacterium
CTTCAGCAACACTCTCCTTCAGCAGCGAGAAAACCTGGAACTTGCCGCCCGTCGCTGCTACGCAACCAGCGCCGCGTGCACTTGGTAAACTTGGCGATGATCAGGTGATGGTGCTCGACACCGCTGGTCGCGTGCTGGTCTATGACGGCGCGGGGACGCTGGTGCGCCAATGGATGATGCCGGCCTTCGATGTCGGGCGGCCTGAAGGCGTGGTGCAATTAAAGGACGGACGCATCGCGGTCGCCGACACGCACTATCACCGCGTGGTGTTATTCGATGCGAATGGCGTGGTTTCGTCCATGATTGGCGGACCGCATGAAGATAAAGGGCCAGGAGGATTCCTCTATCCGGTTGGCGTCGCCACCGATCTGGTGGGAAATCTTTATGTCTCCGAATATGGTGGAAATGATCGGGTGCAAAAATTTTCTCCCGACGGAAAATTGCTCGCCACCTGCGGTCAGTTCGGCACGGCGCCGGGGAGCTTTCAGCGTCCACAGGGTCTCGCTTGGCACGACGGTCGGCTCTATATTGCTGACGCGATGAATAACCGCGTGCAAATATTCTCTGACGATGGCACATTTATTGGCGTCCTTGGCGGTGAACATCCGCCCGAACTACATTTTCCCTATAACACGGTGGTTGGCCCAGACGGAAATCTTACCGTAGTGGAATACAGCGGCGGACGCATCACGCGCCTGACTCTTGATGGCACATTGCTTGGGCGCTACGGCAAACCTGGCAGTGGCGATGGTGAATTCGCCACGCCGTGGGGCATGACCGTTGATGGCAAAGGCCGCGTGTGGGTCGCGGACACCGGCAACCGCCGACTGGTCGAGCTAACGCCATGAATACTTTGGTCAGCGTATGGTCGAGTTTCATGCGCATCCCGCGTCGACTTTTTCCTGCACCACGCAGACCCGTCTCGCGTTGGGCGGTGTGGCCGTTGGTATTATTTTTAGCCGCTTTCGCCGCCACGGCTGTGTTGCTCGAACATGATCAGGTCCTGCGTTTCGCTGCGCCGTGGGCATTTACTTGGCTGATCGTGACGCCGTGGGTGTGGTGGCTTTCTGTGGCTGGCTGGGGTGGAATCACTGGCTTTCGTGCGCACCTCGCGCTGTTGGTACGCCTGACGTTACTCGGATTGTTCGTCATGCTCCTCGCCGAACCGCGCGCGGTTCGAACCTCTGACGATCTGTGCGTGGTCTATTGCCTCGATAGTTCCGACTCCATCGGTGAGGGCGCATCCGAACAAGTACGGCAATGGATGTTGAACACGGTTGGCGGAAAACCCAAACAGGATCAAGCTGGATTGGTGGTTTTCGGACGCGACGCCGCCGTTGAATTACCGCCAAGTCAGTCGTTTCCTTTTCAAGCTTTCACTACGCGCGTCGGTCACGACGGCACTGACCTAGAAAAAGCGCTCGAATTATCCGCCGCTGTTTTGCCTGAAGATCGTCCAGGACGCATCGTCTTAGTCAGCGATGGCGTTGCGACTGACGGCAATCTTGAACGCGCGCTTGATCAACTGACGCGTCGGGGCATTGCGGTTGATGTCTTGCCGGTGCAATACGATCACCCGCACGAAGTGTGGGTGGAAAAGATTGAGCTCCCGCGTGAAGCTCGGCCAGGTGAAACCTACGAAGCTGGCGTGGTGGTGAACAGTTTACAAACTGGTCACGGCGATTTAGTGCTGCGCGAAAATGGCAAAGAAATTGCACGTCAAAGTGTCAATTACCGTGGTGGAAAAAACCGTTTCACCTTGCCGCTCTATCTGCGTGGGCCCGGCTATTACGAATACGCTGCCACCATTGAGCCCGCTGCTGGCTTGGACGGACTGCGCGACAACAACACCGCCATTGGCTATCTGTATTTGCAGGGCGAGGGCCGCGTTTTGGTGCTGACTGATCCCGAGGGAGATCCCGCTGATTCCACAGCGCTGGTCAAAGCTCTGCGGCAGACCAATCGCCTGATCGAAGTTGCCAGCGCCTATACCTGTCCCAACGACGCGCTCTCATTATTGCCCTACGACAGCGTGGTGCTGGTCAATGTTCCCGCAGATGCGCTTGATGCCGCACAGCAACAAGCACTGCGCGATGGAGTT
>JANMYZ010000285.1:0-19711 GCA_031382605.1 Planctomycetota bacterium
AGACGCCGCCCGATCGTCTGCGAGAAAGATCTTGCGAAATAAAACTCTCTCACATATTGCGCCTCCCACCCAAGTACGGGCCGAAAGTCGGCCTAGACCTCTGGGGGCTACAAAAGCGCGACAAGCCCCGCGTTTTTGTGAGGAAAAGTGACAAAGGTCGACCAACCACTCCGGTGGAAATGGAAGACATCAGTCACCGATCCAAGTTCTAGGGCCCACCTCAGCACCATGTGCTGGCTGTGACATCTGTCGCAGTGGGAGAATATTGTGAAAGAAAAGATCAAGATCCGTCTTGAGGCGTACGATCATCGTATCCTCGATAAAGCTGCCCAGGATATCGCCGATACAGCGAAGCGCACAGGCGCTCAGGTCGCCGGGCCAATCCCGATGCCGACCCATGTCGAGCGATTCACGGTTCAGCGCTCACCGCACGTCGACAAAAAGTCTCGCGAGCAGTTCGAGTTGCGTACTCACATTCGTGTCATCGAAATTCTTGAGCCAACGGCGAAGACCAACGATGTGTTCTCCAAAGTCGATGTCCCAGCCGGCGTCGATATCACCATCAAGCAGACGGTGAGATAAGCCATGCCTATCGCCATTTTCGGCACTAAAGTGGGCATGACCCGCATTTTTGATGGTAACGACTCCGTTGCCGTCACCGTCATCGAATGTCTCCCCAACGATATCGTTGAGTTGAAGACGATCGAAAAGCACGGCCACTCAGCAATCAAGGTCGCTGTCGGCGCCAAGCGCCGTAAGCCAACCAAGCCAATCGCTGGCGAATTCAAAAAGGCTGACGTCGCCCCGCGCCGCTTCCTTCGCGAAGTTCCGGTTCCGGTCAGCCTTAAGGCTGAAGACGTCAAGCTCGGCGCACGCCTGGTGGTGTCTTTGCTTGATGCAACCAAATTAGTGTCGATCACTGGCCAGACAAAAGGCCGTGGTTTTACCGGTGTTATGAAGCGTCATAACTTCAGCGGTCACAAAATGACCCACGGTACCATGGGTCACCGTACGCCTGGTTCGATCGGTTGCCGCATGGATCCGGGTCGGGTCTGGAAGGGCAAGCGCATGGCTGGCCACTACGGCGATGAACAAGTTACCATTTCGAATTTGAAGATTGTTTCGATCGACGCCGAGAGCCACTTGGTGGTAATCAAGGGCGCGATTCCCGGACCCAACGGTGGACTCGTTTCCATCAAGCAGTCGTGAAGGTAGGGACCGAGCAATGACACAAATCACTATTTATAACGCCCAGGGCGCCGAAACCGGCAAGCTGGAAATCGATCCGGCCTTGTTCGACAAGACCGTCCGCCGTGCACTGCTCAAGGAAGCGCTCATCGCGCACCTTGCTAGCCAGCGCCAGGGCACGCATAAGACCAAGAAGCGCGACGAAGTCGCCGGTGGCGGCAAGAAGCCATGGAAGCAGAAGGGCACCGGTCGTGCTCGTGCTGGTTCCACCCGCTCGCCCGTCTGGGTCGGTGGTGGTCATGCCAAAACCGTCGAACCACGCGACTACGCTTATCAGCTGCCAATCGGCCAACGCCGCACGGCGCTGTTGTCGGGCCTGCGCTATCGCCTGGAAAAGGGCGGAATTTGCGCAGTCGAGGGCTTCGACGCGGTCAAAGAGCCAAATACCAAAGCGGTGTCGGCGTTCTTGACCAAGATTGGCCTCTCAGGCAAAAGTAATCTGCTGGTCAGCGAAGGCTTGAGCCAGGCACTGTACTTGAGTGCTCGCAATATTCCCCGCGCAGAAGTTTCCGAACGTCGGAATCTCAATGCCGGTACCGTGCTTCAGCACAGCAACCTGATCTTCACCCGCCCGGCGCTCGAAGCGCTGGTGAGTGAACTGAAGGCGGCGAAGAAGGAGAGCGCATGAACCCGTACGAAATCGTTCGTCGTCCGCGCATCAGCGAAAAGACGATGTATCTGCAAAACAAGATGAGTGCCTACACTTTCGAAGTCCATCCTTCGGCGAATAAAATTCAGATTCGCGAAGCGATCAAGGCGCTCTTCAAAGTTGATGTGGTTGCCGTGAACACCATGAACTGCCGTGGCAAAGAACGACGCCAGCGTACCCGTCTGCCGGGCATGACTGCGGCTTGGAAAAAAGCCATCGTGAAAATCGCCGACGGTCAAAAGATCGAGGGAGTCTGACATGGGCTATCGTAAGCTCCATTCATCAAGCCCGGGTGCGCGCTTTGCCACCATCCCGGACTTCGCTGAAATAACCAAGTTCGAACCAGAGAAAACTCTGCTCGAAAGTCTTCCTTACCACGCTGGTCGTAACAGTACCGGTCGTATCACGTGCTGGCACAAAGGTGATCGTCACCCGCGTTTCTACCGCGTCATCGACTTCAAGCGTAATAAGTTAGACGTCGCCGGTACGGTCGCAGGCATCGAATACGATCCAAATCGTAACTGCCGAATCGCCCTGGTTCATTACAACGATGGCGTCAAGGGTTACATTTTGGCCGCCAAAGACCTGACGGTCGGCGCCAAGGTGCAAAGCTTCTCTGGCGCAGGCGAGCCAGCGATTGGCAACGCCATGCAACTGAAGCACATCCCGCAAGGCCTCAACGTTCATAACGTCGAACTGCAGCCTGAGCGCGGCGGTCAGCTGGCTCGTTCGGCCGGCACCTTCGCTCGTTTGATGGCCGTTGACGGCCAGTTCGCGATCATCTCCTTGCCTTCGGGCGAGCTACGTCGTGTGGCAGCAACCTGCCGCGCAACCATCGGTGAAATCGGTCGTTCGGACGCCAACGTGCGCTCGATCGGCAAGGCTGGCCGCAATCGCTGGTTGGGCATTCGTCCAACCGTGCGCGGTAACGCCATGAACCCGGTCGCTCATCCGCTGGGTGGTGGCGAAGGTCACACCAACGGTGGTCGCCAACACTGTACCCCGTGGGGTGTGGTTGAAGGCACCAAGACGCGTAAGCGCAAGAGCCGTAGTAACGTATTCATCATCCGCCGTCGTGACGGCAAGACCCTGAGCGCGGAGTAAGACAGACATGAGCCGAAGCTCCCGCAAAGGTCCATACGTGGACATCAAGCTCCTCGCCAAAATCGAGAAGCAAAAGCAGGATAACCTGCGTACTCCGGTGAAAACCTGGGCTCGCGCCTGCACCGTCGTGCCCGATTTCATCGGCCACACGTTTGCCGTACACAATGGCAAGAGCTTCACCCAGGTGTTCGTGACTGACAACATGGTCGGCCACAAACTGGGCGAGTTCTCTGTCACTCGTCGCTTCACCGCTCACGGTGGCGACAAGAAACCGGGAGCGGTCTAAGCCATGAGTGCCATCCAGTTCGCTGCTACCGGCCGCAATGCGCGCATCAGCCCAACTAAGGTTCGTCCTTCGGTTGACTTGATCCGCGGTCGCCGGGTTGAAGAAGCCCTCAATATTCTGCGCTTTCAAGATCGCCGCGGTTCGGTGGTCTTGCGCAAAGTGCTCGAAAGTGCCGTGGCCAACGCCGCCAGTGTCGGTGGGCTTGATCCCATGGACCTGACCGTGGTCGAAGCGCGCGTTGACTCTGGTTTTACCATTCAACGTTTCCGTCCAGCCTCACGTGGCCGTTCCGCTGCGCGCAATAAGCAGTGCAGTCACGTTCACGTTGTCGTAGCGAAGATCTGAGAGGGAAACGACCATGGGCCATAAGATCAATCCACTTGGTTTCCGCGTCGGCATCACCGAGCCTCATCGCTCGGTATGGTTCGCCAAGGGACAGCGCTACAGCCAACTGGTCGTGCAGGATTACAAAATCCGTACGTACCTCAAAGAACGCTTCGCCTCCGCAGCGGTAGAGAAAATCATCGTCGAGCGCAAAGCCGATCGCATGACCATTACCCTGCACGCTGCGCGTCCAGGTGTGATCATCGGTAAGCGCGGCGCTGAAATTGAAGCGCTGACTAAGCACCTCGAAACGCTCGCTGGACAAAGCGTCAAGGTCAACATTCAAGAAGTTCGCAAGCCAGATGTTTGCGCTCAGTTAGTTGCCGAAAACGTTGCTGAACAATTGGTTCGTCGCGGTTCATTTCGCCGCGCTATGAAGCGTGCGGTTGAAAATGCGATGCGCGAAGGCGCCAAAGGCTGCAACGTCAAAATCAGCGGTCGTCTTGGCGGTGCGGAAATCGCCCGCGTCGAGCACGACATGCAAGGCAGCGTCCCGCTCAACAGCCTTAACACCAAAGTCGACTACGGTTACGCGATTGCCAAAACTGGCTATGGCGTCATCGGAGTCCGCGTGTGGGTCAATCACGGCAAGTATGCCGATTTGCTGAAAAAGGAAGGGTGATCCACCATGCCGCTCATCCCATCACGTACTAAGTTTCGTAAGCCCCACACCCGTGGCTCGCGCATGGACCACACCGCAACGCGCTGCAACTCGCTCGCTTTCGGTGATTATGGTATCCAAGTGCTCGAATCCGGCCGCATCACTGCGCGTCAGATCGAAGCCGCACGCGTTGCCGCTGGTCACTACCTCGGCCGCGTTGGCAAAATGTGGCTGCGCATTTTTCCGCACACCCCAGTGACCAAGCATCCTGCTGAATCACGAATGGGTTCGGGCAAAGGTGAAGTCGATCACTGGATGCAGCATGTTGATGCTGGCACGGTGATCTTTGAGTTCGCCGGTATCTCGGAAGACCAGGCGCGTCAGACCCTTCGCCGCCAAGCTTTCAAGTTGCCACTGCGCACGCGCATGGTGTCGCGTCAGGCCAACGACTAAACCACGCTTCGCATACAAACTTACTTTGCGCTGCTCAACGCAGTGCAAAGAACCAACGGAAAACGTCATGAAGAAATCAGCAAAAGCGGAACTGCGCGCCAAGTCGGCGGAAGACCTTGCAGCCTTGGCCAAGTCCACCAGGGACTCGCTGATGAAGGCGCGTTTTTCGAAGTCGGTTGAAGGCAAGACCATCACCATTCAGCAGCGCGAACAGCGCCGCCAAGTGGCCCGCCTCGAAACCATGCTTGCTGAAAAAAAGATTGCTGAAAAAAAGACTGTGAAAGCAGGAGCTAAACCATGAGCCAAGCGACGAATACCCCAGTGAATGCTGCAACAGAGCAGGATGAACGCGGCGATCGTAAGCGCGTTATCGGCGTCGTGGTCAGCGATAAAATGCTCAAGACCCGCGTGGTCGAAGTGACTGAGCACTATCGCCATCCTGTTTATGGCAAATATCTGAAGCGTACGCAGAAGTTTCATATCCACGACGAAACCAACGACAGCAAGACCGGCGACAAGGTCATGATCATCGAGACCCGCCCGTTGTCAGCGACCAAGCGCTGGCGCCTGATGAAGGTGCTGGAACGCGCAGTCTAATCTGACTCGCGCCTTCGCCTTCCGGTTCCTTTCGTTACCAGTCAAATTTTAGAGAAAGCAGATCCCATGATTCAGATGCAGACCTACCTGGACGTAGCCGACAACAGCGGCGCCAAGAAGGCGATGTGCATCAAGGTGCTCGGCGGCAGTCACCGTCGTTACGCCCACGTCGGCGACATCATTGTCGTTGCGATCAAGAAGGCGACGCCGACGTCAGAAGTGAAGCAGAAGGCCGTCTGTAAAGCGGTGATCGTTCGTACCGCAGCCCCGATTCGTCGTGAAGACGGCAGCGTCGTGCGCTTCGACTCCAACGCGATTGTGCTCATCGACAAAGATGAGAACCCAGTCGGCACGCGTGTGTTCGGCCCGGTTGCGCGTGAACTGCGCGGCCGCAACTTCATGAAAATCGTTTCGCTCGCACCTGAAGTAGTTTGATCGCGACCTGATTTAGCAAACGAACCAATAGAGAATCGGAACCCAGCCATGCCCAGTAAAGTCAAGCTTCCTAAGCCAGATAAGCAGCCAAAATCGCACGTCCGCACCGGCGATAAGGTCGTCGTGCTCAGCGGCGACAATAAGGGCAAAACCGGCACGATCATCAAGGTTTTCGTTGAAGATCAGCGCGCCTTGGTTGAGGGCGATGCCGCCGTGTACGATACCAAGCACGTGAAGCCGAATCCTCAAGCAGGCGTCGAAGGCGGTCGCGTTCAGCGCTTGCGCCCGATGCATTTGAGCAAGCTCGCGTTGCTTGATCCAACGACCAACAAAGCGACCCGCGTACGTCGTGAGCGCACCGAAGCCGGTGTGGTTCGCGTCGCTAAGAAGTCCGGCCATCGCTTCACTGCGACTCGCTGAATCATTTCCAAACGAACGACGAACGAAACGTAAAGAAAAGTAAAGAAATAAGCCATGACCGTCACCGTGCAGAAGACCACCCGCGATCGTTACCAAGAAGTTTTGCCAGAGATCCTGGTTAAACATGGCGTCAGCAACAAGCTGGCAGGCCCACGCATCGATAAAATCTGTCTGTCGATGGGTGTTGGCCGGGCGATTGCTAACGGTGAAATCCTCAACGTCGTTAGTGAGCATTTGACCCTGCTCGCTGGACAGAAGGCGACCGTGACTAAGGCCAAGAAAGCCGTTGCGAATTTCCGTTCGCGTATCGGCGTCAAGATTGGTTGCCGCGTCACCCTGCGTGGCGAACGCATGTGGGCCTTCCTCGACAAGCTCATCAACCTGGCCAGTCCTCGCATCAAGGACTTTCGCGGTATCAGCCCTAAGGGCTTCGATGGTCGCGGAAACTACAACCTGGGATTGCGCGAACAGGCGCTCTTCCACGAAGTGACCTTGGACAAGCTGGAACACAACCAGGGTCTGAATATCACCATCGGCATCAAGAATTCGACCGACGCCTCATCCCTCGATTTGCTCCGGGCACTCGGCATGCCCTTCCGCGAGCAATCCGAAGCCAAGAAGTAAACAAAGCGAGAACCTGTCATGGCAAAAAAGAGCCTCGTCGCAAAGAATATTCAGCGCCAAGTAATGGTCGCTAAGTACAAAGATCGCCGCACTGCGCTGCGCGCACGCAGCAAGGATCTCAAGCTCACGCTTGAGGAACGCATGGAAGCCCGTGCTGCCTTGTCGATGTTGCCGTCAAACAGCGCGGCGACCAAAGTGCGCAATCGCTGCCAGCTAACTGGCCGTACGCGCGCTTACTTGCGCAAGTTCGGCGTTTGCCGCAACGCCTTGCGCCTGCTTGCTCATCAAGGCGACCTGCCTGGTGTGACCAAGGCGTCTTGGTAAGTCAGTCGAATCTTTCGCCTGATCGTTCTCTGGTCGCTCTCTGACCTTTTACTGACCTTTCGCACCCCTCGGACTTGAACATGAGCTGCACCGATCCTATCGCCGACATGCTGACCGTGATCCGCAATGGCCTGATGGCCAACAAGACCACGATCACCGTGCCCCACTCGGTCATCAAAGCCGGCATCCTTGAGGTGCTGAAGGCCGAGGGTTACATCACCAAGTTCGACGTGCTCGACACGAAGCCAGCGCGCTCGATCAAGGTTGGCCTGAAGTACGGACCAAGCGGAGAATCGGTGATCACCGAGATCCGTCGCGTATCGACCTCAGGTCGTCGCGCTTATGCCGGAAGCAAAGATATTGCTCCGGTTATTCGCGGCTTCGGTATCACCATTCTCACCACGTCCCGCGGCATCAAGTCCGATCGCGATTGCCGCAAGCAAAAGCTCGGCGGCGAAGTCATCTGCACCGTCAAGTAATCACTGCGCGCGCAAAGGAGTCTCTATGAGTCGAATCGGTAAAGCCCCAGTCACGCTGCCAAAAGGCGTTGAAGTCCAGGTGGTCGGTCAAAGCCTGACCTGCAAGGGTCCCAAAGGTTCCCTGAGCCTCGCCATGATGGACGGCATTTCTGCCTCTGTCGCTGGCACCAACGTGGTTTTTGCACGCAGCGAAGACACCAAAATTTTGCGCGCCATGCACGGCACGACCCGCGCCATGCTCAGTAACATGGTCGAAGGCGTGACGCAGGGCTTCAGCAAGAAGCTCGAAATCGTCGGCGTCGGTTACAAAGCCGTGCTGCAGGGCAAGAAACTGGCGCTCAACGTCGGTTTCGCCAACACCATCGAAGTGGTGATCCCTGACGGCGTGCAAATCAAACTCTCCGACCCCACTCATGTTGAGGTCACTGGCCTCGACAAGCAGTTGGTTGGTCAAGTCGCCGCCAACATTCGCGCAGCGCGCAAGCCAGAGCCCTACAAGGGTAAGGGCGTGCGCTATAGCGATGAAGTTGTGCGTCGTAAGGCTGGTAAGGCCACCGCCGCAGCCGGCAAGAAATAATCACCAACCTCACGGCGTTCAGCAGGCACAGGAGTCAGGATCATGGATAAAAATCGCGCCAAATGGTCGGCTATCGCCACCAAGAAATCACGCATTCGTAAGAATGTGGAAGGAACCTCAGAGCGTCCGCGCCTGTCGGTTTACCGTAGTGAAAAACATATTTATGGCCAAATCGTTGATGACCTTAAGGGTCACACCTTGGTCTCAGCAAGTACCGTCAGCACCGATCTGGCTAAGCAGGTTGAGAGCCTGAGTCCGATGGATGCTGCTAAGGCGGTCGGCGAAGCTTTGGCCACTAAGGCCATTGCTGCGGGCGTCACGAAAGTGGTATTCGACCGTAACGGACGCCGTTATGGTGGCCGCCTCCAAGCGTTGGCCGAAGCGGCACGCGCCAAGGGCTTGCAATTCTAAGCGTCTATCTAGTCTCCCTCCCCCCTCGAAGCAACCGGCGGAAGGCGTTTTAAAGACGCCCATTCGTAGCAAGGACAGTTAGTTATGGCAAAAATGCGCGGCGGCCCTGGTGCAGGTGGCAACAACAGCCCAGGCGGCAACAATAATCGCGGCCCAGGCGGACCCGGAGACGGTTCGGCTTCAGGAGCTGGCGGCGAGCAGCGCGGTCGCCGTAGCGATCGTCAAGGCGGCGCCCCGGCGCGCGAGCCACGCAGCAAGCTGTACACCGAAGACGTGGTCAAAATCAATCGTTGTGCCAAGGTCGTGAAAGGCGGTAAGCGTTTTAGCTTCGCCGCATTCGTCGTTCTTGGTGACGGCAAGTCCAAAGTCGGCTTCGGCAAGGGTAAGGCGAAAGAAGTTGCCAGCTCGATCGACAAAGCGGTACGCGATGGCGAGAAAGTCGTCCGCGCCTTTCCTATCGTCAACGGAACGATTCCGCATGAAGTCGAAGGTCGTTACGGTTCGTCAAAAGTCCGTTTGATCCCGGCAACGGAAGGTACGGGCGTTATCGCCGGTCGTTCGGTGCGTGCGGTGCTGCAAAAGGTCGGCGTGCACAACATTCTGACCAAAGCCTACGGCAATCATAATCCAGTGAATCTGATCCGTGCGACGATCGACGCCCTGTCGCGTCTGCGCACCAAGGAACAGTACGAGCAATTGCGAGGGATCCAGCTGTGAACTTGAATGACATCACGTCGGTCGACAGTGGCCGCAAAGAACGCAAGCGCGTCGGCCGCGGTATTGGTTCGGGACTCGGCAAAACTGCCGGTCGCGGCTCCAAGGGCGAAGGCTCGCGCACGGGCGGCAAAAATCGCGGACCTCTGTTTGAAGGCGGTCAATTCCCCTTCTGGATGCGTTTACCTAAGCGCGGCTTTTCGAATATCGGCCATAAAGTGGTTTTCCACGCCGTCGACTTGAATCGCGCAATGACCCGCATCACCGGCAAAGAGCTGACGCTTGATGCGTTGGTTGAAGCAGGTCTCGCTCGCAAGGGCGAAGCGATCAAGTTGGTTGGTAAGGCTGAAGTTAAGGGCAAATACACCGTCACCGTCAATCGCGTTAGCGCATCCGTGCGTTCGGCGATCGAAGCGGCCGGTGGCTCGGTGACTGAGTTGAGCCCGCGCGATAAGCCAGAAGTGAGCGGAAAGTAATTCACCATGGCTCTCGCTCCCACCACTTTGCCGGATGACCCGAGCGAAAGCCCAGTCCGTGAACTGCTGCGTCGCTTTTTGGTTACCTTTATCCTTGGGGTGGTGGTCTATCGTCTAGGCGTTATCATTACGATCCCAGGCGTGGATCCGTCGGTGTTGCAGGCCAAGATTGGCGCAGCTGGCGAGGGTGACTTTCTAAAATCCGTCATCGCTACGATGGATATGTTTAATGGCGGCGCGATCATGAATTCGTCGATTTTTGGCTTGGGCATTACTCCCTATATTAGCGCATCGATTATCCTGCAGTTGTTGACGTATTCGATGCCAGCCCTCAAAGCCATTCAAAAAGAAGGCGAAAGCGGCCGTCGCAAAATCAATCAATATACTCGTTATGCGACACTAGCGATTTGTTCGGTTCAGGCGGTGTTTGCAGCCTTGGCGCTTACGAGCATTAATCATGATGGTCACTCGTTGGTCACCATGGAAAACAAGACCGTCTTTGTTATTCAAGCAGCGCTGGTTATTACGACAGGTAGCATGCTGATCTTATGGATAGCAGAGCAAATTACCAAATTCGGCATTGGTAACGGTGTTTCGGTAGTTATTATGATCAGCATTTTGGCGGGACTGCCAGCCGCTTTCGGCGGTAACGATGCTGGCTTGCCCTACTATCTGGGGCTGCTCTTGGTTTCGCTCGCCATCATCGCTGGTATCGTGGTCGTGGTCCAGGCGGTTCGTCGCATCAATCTCGAACAGCAGCGCCGGGTCCAGGGCAATAAAGTTTATGGTGGCGCACAAACATCCTTGCCGCTCAAGCTCAATCAGGCCAATGTGATTCCGGTCATTTTCGCACAGCCAGTCTTGATGGTGCTGGGAATCTTAGCTGGCTCACTTCTTGCCGGGACTTCTTTTGCACATCTCATCGATTGGGGTACGCCGTTATATCGCTATCTGTTCGCTGGCATGATCGTTGGCTTTACCTTCTTCTATATCTCCATCACTTTTGACCTCTACGACCTGGCTAACCACTTCAAGCAGGCAGGCTTTTTCATTCGCGGAATTCGTCCCGGAAAAAACACCGTCGACTATCTCGGCTTTCACTTGAAGCGTATCACCTTCATTGGTGCGATGTTCTTGGCCATCATTGCCATCTTGCCAGAAATTCTTGAACAGAATTTTGGCCTTAGCGGCAGCGGTGGTCGGATGTTGATGGGTGGAACTGGGCTATTGATCGTCGTTGGTGTTTCACTCGACATTATGCAAAAGGTCGGGGCCTTCTTCCTCGCTCATCAATATCGCGGCCTCGGTGGCATCGGTGAAGGTGACAATGCTCCTAAAAAGAGTGGGAAGCGGTTCTGATTCATGGCTAAGGAAGAAAATATCCGTCTGGAAGCAAAGGTGAAGGAAAGCCTTCCCAATGCGCGCTTCAAAGTGATGTTGCCGAATGGACACGAGGTCCTGGCGCACATTTCGGGCAAGATTCGCATGAATTACATTCGTATTTTGCCTGGCGATACGGTCACTATTGAGATGTCTCCCTATGACCTCCATCGTGCTCGCATCGTCTATCGTGACGCCTAATCCACCCGCCCGTATAAGTACCACGTACAGGAATCAGTTGAAGGAAACGCTATGAAGGTTCATCCATCCGTCCGTCGCCGTTGCGAAAATTGCAAGATCGTCCGCCGCAAGGGCCGCGTGTACGTCGTTTGCTCCGACCCTAACCACAAACAGCGCCAAGGCTGATTGTAAAGGACTTGCTATGCCCCGTATCCTCGGTGTCGACATCCCAAATAATAAAAAAGTGCCCTACTCGCTGGCGGCCCTCTACGGAATCGGTTTGCACCGTGCAAACGCCATTTGCGCGGAGACCGGTGTCGATGTTCATCGTCGCGCCTACCAGCTGACGGAAGAAGAGCTGGGTCGCATCACGGCCTACATCGAATCGAATTTCGTTATCGAAGGTAATCTTCGCCGCGAAATTCAGGCGAACGTCGTGCGCTTTAAGGAAATCGGTTGCTATCGTGGCTATCGCCATGCTCGCAGTCTTCCTTGTCGCGGACAACGCACGCGCACCAATTCGCGCACCCGCAAGGGCAAGAAGAAGACGGTCGCCAACAAGAAGATCCTGCGCAAGTAATTGCGCATGACGATCTCCGACTTATCCGCTGCTGCGATAAGCGCCCAAACCCACCAGACGATCGAGCGAACAAATGGCCTATAATAAGAAGAAGATCAAGAAGACGCTGCGTAATGGCACCGTCCATATCAATTCGACCTTTAACAACACCATCATCTGCATCACCGACCAAAACGGTGAAGTGGCGTGCTGGGAATCTGCCGGTTCAATCGGTTACAAGGGCAGCAAGAAGAGCACGCCTTTTGCCGCTCAGATCGCCATGGAGCGCGCTGGCGAGAAGGCTGTCAAGATGGGCATGAAGGAAGCCGAAGTTCGTGTCAAAGGTCCCGGTTCGGGCCGCGAAAGTGCGATTCGCGCTTTGATCAATTCAGGAATCACGGTCAAGGCTATCACCGACGTGACCCCGCTGCCGCATAACGGCTGCCGCCCACGTAAGAAGCGTCGCGTCTGACCTTTTTCAGTCGGGGGCGCTGTCCCTGACAACGCGCCTTCGGCGCTGCCTCGTTTTGTTTTTTATTCACTTCTGAATCCCTGATCAACGGAGATCCCCATGCGTATTCGCTGGCGCGGCTTTGAACTCCCCACCCGGGTCGACAAGAGCGATGGCTCTGGTCTGGCGAATTACGCCAAGTTCCATGCTGAACCCTTTGAGCGCGGCTTTGCCACGACCATCGGTAATAGTCTTCGTCGTGTGTTGCTTTCGAGCATCCAGGGCGCAGCAGTCCGTTCGATCCGCATTCAGGGTGCGAACAACGAGTTTACCTCGTTGGACGGCGTGATGGAAGATGTCACGTACATCATCCTTAACATCAAGCGCTTACGCTTGCGCCTGCACAGCGACGAAAATGTGGTTATCCGTTTGGAGAAATCCACCGCTGGTCCAGTAACCGCAAGCGACATTACTCCGCATCAAGATGTTGAAGTCATCAATCCCGATTTGGTGATTGCGACCTTGACCAAGGATGTGCGTTTCGTGTTAGAGATGGATGTTGGTTCGGGCCGTGGCTTTGTTCCCGCCGAAGCGCAAAAAATTGATGGTTCGCCTGTGGGCACCATTGCCATCGATTCGATTTACTCGCCAGTGCAGCGCGTCTCGTTTCAGGTCAACACCACTCGCCTGGGTAAGCGCACCGACTACGAAGCGTTGGATCTGGAGATTTGGGCCGATGGCTCGATCACCCCAGAATTAGCGCTGGTCGAAGCGACCAACATTCTGCGCAAACATCTGAATCCGTTCGTGAAATACTTTGAGCTCGGTCGCGAACTCGAAGGCGCCGGAAGTACCGACTTGCAGGTTGAAGGCGACGGTGAGCGCACCGCGCTGCTCGGACGCCAGATCAGCCTGTTGGATCTCTCGGTTCGCACCGAGAACGCTCTGCGTGCTGCCAACATCAAGCTCATCGCTGACTTGGTGGTGATGGACGAATCCGAAGTTGGCGGCATCCGCAACCTCGGCAAGATCGCTGCCAAAGAACTGAAGAAGAAACTCGCCGATCGCGGCCTTTCCTTCGGTATGCGCCTGACGACTAAGAACGTCGTCTAAGTTTTCTTTTCACCAGCTTTACCAGCACCGTAATGGGATTGAGCCATGAGACATCGCGTAGATCATCGTAAACTCGGCCGTACCTCGTCGCATCGCCTCGCGCTGATGCGCAACTTGGTATGCGCTCTGTTCGAAAACGGTCGTATCACTACGACTTTGCCGAAAGCCAAGGAAGCACGCCGGTACGCCGAACGTTGCATCACCATCGGCAAGAAGGCGATGGCTGAAACCGAACCGGCCAAGCAATTGCACTATCGCCGTCTGGCGATGCAGGCACTGCACAGCCAAGTCGCGGTGAAGACCTTGATCGAAAAGGTTGCTCCGACCTACAAAGAGCGCGCTGGCGGTTACACCCGCGTGCTCCGTGCTGGTCATCGCCTCGGCGACCATGGCACGATCGCGATCTTCGAACTCGTCTGAGTTCATCGTCATTGATGTGTGGTCAAAACCGAACGCCTTGCGTTCGGTTTTGACGTTTACCGACGTGGCGTTTTGCTGCCGCGTTCAGCGCCGCATTCAGCATTGCATAAGGCGCAAACCCTTACTGCTTTATCTTGATTGTTTCGTCATCGATCAAGAATCCTCAACACCGAACAAACCTTTCACCCTGTCACCTGATTTGGAAACCCCATGGCTCTTATTCCACTACGTCCACTGCTCGATCATGCTGCTGCCAATAATTACGGCGTCGTTGCTCTCAACGTTAACAACATGGAGCAGATCCAGTCGATCATGGAAGGCGCTCGCGCCACCAAGTCGCCGGTCATTATCCAGGCCAGTCGCGGCGCGCGGAAATACACCAACGATATTTTCTTGCGCAATTTGATGCAGGCCGCCGTCGAGCTTTATCCCGAAATTCCCATCGTCATGCATCAGGATCACGGCAATGCGCCGGATACCTGCATCAGCGCCATTCGCATGGGCTTCACCTCGGTGATGATGGACGGTTCGTTAGAAGAAGACGCGAAGACTCCCGCTGGTTATGAGTACAATGTCGCGGTCACTCGCGAAGTCGTTAATATCGCGCACTCATTCGGCGTCTCGGTGGAAGGCGAACTCGGCGTGCTTGGTTCGCTCGAACATGGTGAAGGTGAGAAGGAAGACGGCCACGGTGCTGAGGGCAAGTTGACGCTTGATCAGCTGCTGACCGATCCCGATCAAGCGGTCGATTTCGTCAAGCGCACCGGCATCGATGCCTTGGCCGTTGCCATGGGCACCAGCCACGGCGCGTACAAGTTCTCGAAAAAGCCAACCGGCGATGTTCTGGCCATGAAGCGTATCGAAGAAATTCACGCGAAGATTCCGAACTGCCACTTGGTCATGCACGGTTCGTCTTCGGTGCCGAAGAATCTCATCGATGAAATCAACAAATACGGCGGAAAGATCAAAGAAACCTACGGCGTTCCGGTCGAAGAAATCCAACGCGGTATCAAAGCGGGCGTGCGCAAAATCAACGTCGACACCGACAACCGCCTCGCCATCACCGCATCGATTCGCAAGAGTATGATCGCCAAGCCCGAAGAGTTCGACCCGCGCTATTACCTGACCCCAGCCCGCGCCGCGATGCAGGTCATCGTCGAAGAACGCATGCGCCAATTCGGTCAAGCCGGCCACGCCGCAGGCGTGCCGATCATCAGCTTGGCCAAGATGGCTGCTGATTACGCAGCCGGTAAATACGGCGAAAACGCTAAGCCCGACGCGCCTTATCTTGCTCATAAAGGCCAGGGCGGCGGTAAATCGGCGATGGCGCACTAAGGAAGCAGAAATTATAAATCGCGCTTTCGGTTGTCCCGTTTACAAAACCGTCCGGAATAACCGGGCGGGTTTTGTAAACGGACGATAGGTCTTATTGTGTGACCTAGGCGGCTTCATCCTAAACGCAGCGATAGAACACAGAGCACCAGAGGAAGAGACAAGACGTTATGTCGAAATAGCTGAACTAGCTGAACACTTTGCGGTGGAAGCTTCAAGCTAAAACAGCAGTAGAAAACTATTTTACCGCAAACCCGCAAAGAGCGCAAAGGACTTACAGCAAAAATAAGATTCACCCGCTTGGTCAAGCCTTTGATCATATAAAATCGAATTCAAAATCTTGCCTTTCCTTAGCGTCTTTGCGACTTGGCGGTGGAATTTTGAATTCCTACTGTCGTTTATAGGTTGTATTCCTACAGCCGTGTTTGGGTTGATCGTTAAAAAAAGAGTCTAACTCTTTCTCTGCTCTGGTGCTCTGGGTTCGATCCATCGCGGTTTTTAGGTTCATGTCACCGCTATTTATGTTGGCCGTGGAATGGGCTTATCGCTTCCTTTAATCCACGGTTTGGTGATGCGGTTAATAAGGTTTTGAAGGCGGATTTCTAATAACCAAGCGATAGCCAAAAATACGATTATGTAAGCGATCGCCTGGAGAATGGGTGAAGGGATGCCGCTGAAAATCTCTGCCGAAAGGATTGGAAAATGGACGACGTACAACGCATAAGATATGGGAGCGGCATAAATAAATGGAGCGAACATGGCGCTGAAGCCCCAGAAGCGAAAGCGATACCACGCTAGGCCGATGACCACCATTGCGCAGACGGATGTGAAATGGCGAAGCGGTAACACGGGATCCATGCCAAGTCGAAGTTCTACGCCCAATTGACGGTGCTGAAACCAAGCACGAACAGCAAGCATCAAGGCCTCGGTCGCTAACATGACGAGTGGCAAAGCGATTGCACGACTGAGTAACCAGGCTGAGCTCTCTTTCAAAGACGAAGAGCGCCCTTCTTCGCTAGCGCGATAAGCGCGAGCGATTTCTACTCCGAGCCACCAAATTTGAAAATACATTAGATAAAGCGCCGGCTGCATCGGAAGTACGCTGTACCAAATTAATCCGATGAGGCTCAATGCAAATACCAGTGGAACACGAAAGCGTATAGGAACAAAGCGTTCAATTGGATAGAACAGCATATAGAACCACCATTCATAGGCGAGCGACCATAGTGGTAGATTGTTATAATAGACATCGAACCAAACACCGGGCTTTAAAAAGGACAGATCTTGCATCATGAGCAAGTTCCCGAGTAAGGTCGATCCTTCGACGGCAACAAAACCATGATTCCGCCAGCAGGCACTCGCATATGCAACCGCGAGTGCTGCCAGATAGATTGGATAGATACGTCGTACTCGCTGAAGAAAATATTGATGGAATGTGGTTTCTGCACGCAATGACCAAAAGATCACAAAGCCAGAAAGCAGAAAAAATATCATCACCGCCTCTTGGCCAAATTGCAGAACGAAGCGCACTGCCGGGTGCTGAACCTGCAAGCACGACAATAACAGATGTCCCACGAGGACATATATAGCAGCAAATCCTCGTAGGCATTCGAGTCCGTGAAGCTTGTGCATGGTCCAATATTTCCGCTGTGATCACGGATGCTCGAAGGTCTCCGTGAGCCGGATAATCTTGGTTAGAGTAAGAGCGCAACAGGTTTACGGAGATGCAATTTAGTTAGATACCCGAGAGGATCCCCGTTTTTCGGTCGGCTACTTAGAGGTGTACTCCATCGGGGCGGACAGCTGTCCGTATCCCAAAATGAGACTTGGTCAGGACGCTGAAAGCGCCATGACGCGCAAGCGGTTGCCGTCTGGATCAAGGCCGGTGCAGGTGAAACCAAAATCCATCATCAGCGGCTCTTGGATGATTGGCAGGCCACGCTTCACCCACTCACGATGGGTGGCGAGAACTGCCTCGTGATCGGCGACAGTGAAGGCGAGTTCGCCGCTGCCGCTGGGTGCGGTGGAGGCCGGAGCGACGTCGTGTTTGGCCCATAGGCTGAGCATCACGTTGGCGGCCATGGGTAGCATGGCAAAATTGGCACTCGATTCGATGGGTTGGTGTCCGAGGAGATCAGCGTAAAAACGTACGCTGATCAACGGGTCACGGACGTAGAGGATGACGGTAGAAACGTCAGGCATGGAGCCTCCTTGGCCTCTTTCTCTGGCGCTCGGGTGCTCGGTGTTCTATCGCTGCGCTTAGGCTCAGCGTCCGGTAGGCGGACAGGTGTCATTATTTTCGCTTGGTGGTACGGACCGCGAGCGCAGGTTGAGCTTGTGCGGCCGCGCATCACACGGAGTCTTACGCAAGAAATACATGCTTACCGAAAGCAACTTATGTCCACGATTTCCGTTCGCTCTTCCGTTCGCTTTTCCGCTCGCTTTTCCGTTCGCTCTTCATTCCTGCTGCTGTCGTTTTTATGGTTCCTGTCGACTGCTCTGCCACTTGTGAGCGTCGAGCCACCTGCGAATGGCAACCAAGGGCAGCTTCAGATGACTGACGCTCAAGCCGAGCTGCTGTTGGCGGCTGCCAATCGCGCGTTGAGCGATTCGAATGAGACTCCCAGCCGCGCGGTCGATGCGGCGTTGGCTTTCAGCAAAGTACTGCCGTTTTATCAGCAGTTAGGCGACACCGAACGTCTGTGTGAAATCGAAGCGGCGATCTTTTGGTGTAAAAAGCGCATGAATCTTGACGACGTCAAACGTTTCTTGGCTTCAAAAGGCGGTAGCAAGACCGATGCTGAATTGTTGGCTAGTGCCGACAAAGTGGTGACCCAACAAGTGTCGGCAGCAGAGGTGCAGGCTTACTACGATCGCGCTGAACAATTCGCTAAAGAACATCCCAAATCGTATAACCAGATTGCCACGCGGTGGTTCGAAGTTGCTGAGCGTTTCACTGGCACCGAACTCGGCCGCAAGGCGCACGTATTGAGTCTGAGTGCCCAGGAAACGGTCATGGAACAGTTATCGGCGGAACGCATCGCCAATCGCGAGACTATTTTCAGTCGTCCGGAACCAGAACGCGATGAGGCCAAATTGGTGGCCATGCCCGAGCCCAGTGCCCTGCGCACGGCGGTGACGGAGCTCCGTAAAACCCACAAAGCCGAGTTCGCCAAAAAACGTCCCACCCAGCGCACCAAGGTGGCCCAACGTTTGGCCAATGAAGCCAAAGATACCAAGCTGTCCCCCGAGCAGCGCTTGGCTCGCCTGCGTGAAGCGGTGGGTATTGCCAGCGCACTCAATGACTATGCCCTGCTGCTGCTCTTATCGGAACAAGAAGCCATGACGTTTGCCGGCGATTCGGTGCGCACGCGGCAGCGGGCAGTGATGGCGACCGAGCGCGGGGCGCCCGAAGCCTCTGCCATCGGCAAGCTGTTGATGGATCCCGCCGATGCGCCCGCCAATCTTGCTGCCGGTCGGTTTTTCTGCTTCGAATTGGGAAAATGGGAAGAGGGTATTCCGATGTTGGCGCGTGGCGGCGACCAGGAGCTGACCACCATCGCCGGCATGGAAATGGTCAAACCGGATGGCTGGATGCAGCAGGTGGAACTGGGTGATCGTTGGCATGCGGCGGGCAAGAAATCACACGGCGAAAGAAAGCGAGCGATGTTGGCCCGCAGTTTCCATTGGTACAGCCAAGCCCTGCCGCATCTGAGCGGCATCACCAAAGAGCGTATTTCACAGTTGCTCAACGAACTCGGTGACTTTGTTGCGCCAGAAAATTTCGACTACGGCAAGCTTACGACGCGTCAGTGGGAGCTCCTGAAAACCAAGGCCATCGAGATCAGTGCTGACAAACAAGCTCAGGATATCGGTTTGGTGCTGAAAGTCGGCATGATCGTCCGCGTGGTGCCGCATCCGACCGACCGCTGGACCATGAACTACTCGAAATACCATTGGCCCAATAATTGGAGCAACATTTTTGACTCCAATGCCATGGGCTACAGTGACGAAGATAACAAAGGGCGGACTCTTATGGGGAATGAAAAATACTGTATCGGCACCGTGGTGACGACCTTGGAAAAGGACGAACCGAAGAAGGCCGGCGAGGTCAAAGGCGTCGGCCGCGTTTTCATTGGTCCTTACTTGCCTGGCGATGGCTCCGGTAAAGGAAAAATGCGCGTCAAAGTTCTGATTATCGACGATGAGTGAGCCATCGGCGACTGCATTTTTATGATAAAACAGCAACCCGTTGTACGGGCTACCGGCTAGGGAATCACCTTCGGTTTAATTTCTTCACCGCGGCGAAAGCGCTCCGCGACGGGAGAAAAATAGGCTAAGGCTAATGCCATCCCGGACATGAAGGTGGCTAGATCATACAAAACATATTCGACCGGAGTGAGAATTGATAAGCCCGATAAAAGTAGCAATGGATACAGAATAATATAGCTGATCAGGTAGACGATCCGGGAATGACGCCAGTAAAAATAGAAC
>JANMYZ010000288.1:0-7258 GCA_031382605.1 Planctomycetota bacterium
ACCGAGCCGACCGTCTCGGCCTCACGGAGCAAACCATGGCACAGAGTACCCCGAGTTGGGCAAAAGGCGGCGATGAAACCAACAGTTTGGTGCATGAATTTACCGTAGGTGACGACTATCTGAATGACCGCGTGATCGCGCCGTACGATGTGCTGGGATCGATTGCCCACGCGCGCATGCTCAGTCGGGTTGGCCTTGTTTCATCAACCGATGGCGCGGCCTTGGTTGGTGGTCTGCAAAAACTCCATGGTGAATTTCTTGCTGGTGGCTGGACCGTTGATGCCAGCGACGAAGACGTGCACAGCAAAGTTGAAGCGCTGCTCACCCAACGTTTGGGCGAGCCCGCGAAGCGCCTACATACTGGACGTAGTCGCAATGATCAGGTGCTGACCGCCGTTCGGCTGTGGCAGAAACATACGTTGATTCACGTCGCCCGAGATGTCTGTGGTGCGGCAGCGGCGTTGCTTGAGCGCGCTCGCGCCCATGAGTTCCATCCGCTGCCGGGATATACGCATTTGCAGCGCGGCATGCCGTCGAGTGTGGGAATGTTTTTTGCCGCGCACGCGCAGGCTCTGCTTGACGACTTAATGATGGTCGAAGCCGCCTATCGCTTGGCCGATGCGTGCCCGCTGGGTTCAGGTGCCAGTTACGGCGTCGGCTTACCGCTGGACCGCGAATTCGCCGCGCGTTTGCTGGGTTTTTCTCGCTTTGGTGGCGTGGCGATGGCAGACGCTAATTCACGCGGAAAAGTTGAAACCGTGTGCTTGGATGCGGTTGGCACGGTGGTCGGTGATTTGAGTCGCTTGGCGGGCGATCTGGTATTTTTCACCACCGCTGAATGTGGTTTTTTTCGCATCGGTAAAGGCTACACCACCGGCTCCAGCATTATGCCGCAGAAACGCAATCTCGATCTCTTTGAATTATTGCGCGGACGCGCAGCGCGTTTTCTTGGTCTGCGCACCGGTCTTGCTGCCATCACTCTTGGTTTGCAATCCGGCTATAGTCGTGATCTGCAAGACACCAAGGCGCTGTGCATCGATGGTCTGCGACTTGCTCGCCAAGGTTTAGCGGTGACCACCGCCGCCGTTCCGAGTTTAGAACCGGTGACTGAGAAAATAGTCGCCGCCCTGACGCCAGATATTTATGCCACCGATGAAGCGTATCGCTTAGTCCGCGAAAAAGGCATGACCTTCCGCGATGCGTACGTGCAAGTCGGAAAAAATCTTGATCGCATACAAACGCCCGATCACGAAGGCGCCGTGCGTTCGCGGACGCATCTTGGCAGCACGGGAAATCTTGGACTTGATGGACTGGATCAACGCCGTCGCGCCACACTGTATCAATGGGAAAATACTGAGAAAGTGCTGACTGCTACGTGGGACGCGTTGCTGAGTTAATCGACGCTCGGTTGGTGTCAGACGAAGCTAATCAATTCGCGTAAACGGCATCACCACGGCTGGCGGAACGTTGAGCCAGACCATCTTGGTTTGATCAAACCGGAAGCCGGGCGGTTGGAATCTCCGCCACATCCGTTTCGAATAGGTGAACTGAACGTAGCGACGTCCTGGCTGCAGCACTTCGGCGATGGCAGCAAAAATCGCGGTCGACATTTCTCTCGGTAAGCTCAGCAATGGCAACCCGCTGAGCACGGCGCCGACTTGGGCTGGTTGTAAACCGAGCCCCTTGAGATGAGCGACCATCTGCGTTGCGCAGCCTTGGATCACATGGATATCGCTCATGCGTTCGCGCAGACGTTTGGCGAACATGTCATTGAACTCGATCGCGACCACCGGATGAGTCGGATACCGCGCGCGTATTTCGCGGGTAAAAACACCCGTGCCTGGACCCAGTTCAATGATGATTTGTCCTGGTTGGAGTGGCCCGATGGCATTGACCATCGCTTTGGCCAACGCGCGGCCGCTGGGGGCGAGAGCTCCGGTGGTGCGGATGTGGGCCGCACATTGGCCAAGGAAATGCAAGGTCTCAAGTACAACGGACATGTGCGCGACATTGACCACTCAACATTTCGAGTGTCAAGCGAGGCGCAGCTCATCCTGCGCTGAGCGCCCACCACAGCTGTAGCAACGTGCATACCGATGTGCTGGTGCGGTCTTTGTTTGCAGCGTATGGTTGAGCATGTCCACGGTGCCCGCATTTCCGCTGATGACTGATGGCACGCTGCCACCGCTCCCATTTCTGTTGCGTTGGTTGAGCCAGCAAGCGCGTCAAGGAGTGACCTCGCTGCGACTGGATCGTCTACCGTCGAGCAATGGTTCACTGCCAGATCTCTTGATTGATGCCGGAATTTTAACGCTGCATCTTGAGCGAAATCCTGTCGGCAAAACCTTTCGTTGGGAGGGCTGGTCCGGTGGACGCATCACGGTGAATGCTCCCGCCATTATTAATGCTCACGCAGATGGCGATCACGCAGATGGCGATCACGCAGATGGCGCTCACGTACCAACGGAAGTCGCCCTGCCTTTGCATCACGGCGAACTGCCGTGCTCTGCGCGCGATGGCACTATCGATCCTGTGGTCACTGGACTGATTGATCTTGCTCGCTTGGAGGACGCCAATGCGGCCACCAATGCCGGTGGCCCTGGACACGGCGCCGCTTGGGAACATTTGCTGACTATTTTCAGTCCCGATTCAGCGCTCCAACCGCCGCGCGTTCCTCCGCTGGCTGGACATGCGGCAGCGCTTACCGATGGACGCATGGGCGCGTGGAATCCGTTGGCCATGGCTCGACGCTGCGTGGTCGCGTTGCCAGCACCATCGGGCACGCCCCCCTGGGGATTAATCGACCAACACGGAGCGCGTTATCCCGTGCAAGTCGTTGAAGGTCCAATCGGTCGAGAACTATTAACCTCCGTCACCTTGGGCGCGCTTGAAGCCATGACCTTTGAGCCCCACGACGATCCCGTCGCTGGCAGCCATTGGGAAGTCAGTCGTTTGGTGATCGATAACGGCCACGTGCGCGCCGAGCTTGATCCACTGGGTCAGATCGTGCGTTTATGTTGCGATGGTCGTTTTGTGGATTGGTCAGGGCCAGGCTTGCAAGTGTTGGTCGATGATCTGCCGTTGGCCGGTCCGACCACCACTACGGTTTTGGAAGACGGACCGATTCGCGGCCGTATCGCGGTGACGCGCGTTAGTACGCGCGGCACGCTGCACCTGACCTACACGGTTCATGCTCACGAAGCGGTGCTGCGCGTTTCGGCGACGTGGGACGGTGACGGCGAATTACGCCTGGAATGTCCGACCGTGGTGCGCGCCGCTGCGTTACAGGTCGGCGCCGAACTCGGTAGCTGGAGCATTCCACAACACGCCGATCTCACACAAGAATCCGCGCCACCAACCGTTGGTTTGCGTTGGGCGCAATTATCCGACCACGATCGACGCGGTTTGGCGGTGATTGGTTTACGTCCCCTCACCGTTTCCTCGCGCGCCGGTCGGCTTTCGGTACATGTCGAACGCATCGCCAGTTTCGCGTTATGTGAAAGCGCCTTGCCAACACAGAGTTCATCCATCGGGCAACTCGCCGTGAGCCTGGCCACTCCGGCACGCGCGGCAGCAGCGGCAATTCCAGCAACGTTGCGTGTGGTTGGTGACCACAGCATTCCTTGGTGGATCAGTCGTCCTGACGGCTGGCTCGGTGAACTCATCCTTGGTCACCAACACGGACAACGGAGTCGTTCCACGCTCTTTATTTCGGCAGGCAAAGAAGCGTATCGAGCCCACGCCGATGGTCGTCTGAATCCGTTACGACGCACCGCTGATAATGATGGTTTCGAGATTGATCTAGCAGCCAAAGAATGCGCCATCATCCGCTGGCGTTGAGGTAACCTTGGCGATCAAGGCTTGCGAGGCGTGATCGTTCACGCAGCGTGCCGCTACCATTTTTCCCCCACTCTACGGAATCGCCAATGAACGCCGTTTTGCTCGACATTGAAGGCACCACCACCTCGATCAGCTTCGTCTTTGACGTGTTGTTTCCATTTGCGGCAAAAGCCATCCCCGATTTCCTGCGGCAAAAGGCGGCACGACCAGACATGGCCGCGACCATCGCTTTGATTCTAAAAGATGCGCTGCCGTCAGAACTCGGACAAACACCCGTGATGAATGCGCTTGCCGTCGTTCAACGTCAAATGGCTGGCGACATCAAAGCCACCGGACTCAAACAACTGCAAGGTTTGGTTTGGCAGTACGGTTATGAAAATGGACAAATTAAAGGCCATGTTTTCGCTGACGTTCCTGAACGCTTTACCCATTGGCGCAACACCAACCGCCCGGTGGCGATTTACAGTTCGGGCAGTCGCCTTGCCCAACAATTACTTTTTCGTCACAGCATCGCTGGTGATTTGACGTCGGGCATCGCTGGTTATTACGACACCACCAGCGGACCCAAACGCGAAGCCGCAAGTTACCAAGCCATTGCGACGGCCTGGGGAATTCCCGCGAAAGATATCGTTTTTTGCACTGATCAACCGGCTGAGGCAGATGCCGCGCTGGCTGCCGGAATGCAAACGGCAATTATTATGCGCCCTGGCAATGCTTCGCTGCCGGCGAAGCTCGCGCATCCGATTTATGCTGATGTGAGTAAGATCTAAAAAACGCGTTCACGATTTCATCCGCCATCTCTGGTCTTTCACATGCACCTCGCGCTCTATCAACCACAGATACCTGGCAACACCGGCAACATCGGTCGGCTGTGCGTCGGTATGGATACCACGTTGCATATCATTGGTCCGTGCGCCTTCGATTTCAGTGAGAAATCTTTACGCCGCGCTGGTTTGGACTATTGGCCGAATCTCCGTTGGCATTTGTATCCAGGACCTGAGGAGTTCCTCGCTTGGCTCGACACCCGTCAGCCATGGCTGATCAGTAAATTTGGTAGTCATCGCTTTGATCAGGCGCCATACGAACCCGATGACGTCCTGATCATGGGCAACGAAGTCAGTGGTCTGCCAGATGCTTGGCACCAACGTTGGCCACAGCGCTTGTTATCTATCCCCATTCTTGGCCCGATTCGTTCATACAACTTGGCTAACGCCGCTGCGATGGTGCTCGCTCAGGCAAGATCACGTACCGGCGGATTTGACGGTGCAGTTCCGATGGTACGACGATCACCCTAGGGCTTCCAGAGCGACGGACTAAAGGCAACGAACCACCGGATTTATACATAGCAGCCCAGCTAAGCTGATCATGAACCTTTGGTTCCAGCTCTGCCGGGCTGGGGTCTCTCGTCAGGAGTCAGTGGCCACTGCCCTTGAGCCCATGAGCAACTTGGCAAAGTGGAATTTTGAAGTCATACTCGTCGTCGCCAATGCCACCCTACCATCACGTTTTTATTTGCCGTATTCGTCGGCGCTGCCGAGTGCTGACATTGATTTTAGCGTTGTTCGCCACGGCAGCTCCGGCGTGGGTCGGAGCCAAAGAGGCGCTCGACGACGTTTCACTACAACTCAAATATTACCATCAATTCCAATTCGCTGGCTATTACGCCGCTGACCTGTGCGGTTTTTACCAGGAAGAACGACTCAAAGTCGACATCCGCGAATTAGAGCCCGGCATGTCGGTCGAGCGCGAACTCAGCGAAGGACGCGCTACTTTCGCAACGTTTAGCCCACTCATCCTAGAACGCTGGGCGAACGGCGCAGATCTATTTTTACTCGCGATCATTCATCAGCGTAATCCCCACGTGCTGCTGGTGCGTGCCGACAGCCCTTATTATCACCTGCGCGACATCGTCGACTTACCACAAGACCGCCGGGTTGGACCGGTGTCTGGCATGGAAGCCGATATCTGGCTTGGCTTGCGCGAATTACACCGTGATCCCAAAACTTTTTTCCCGCGCAAAAAAGAACCCAACGATCTCGCGCTCTTTATCGCCGGAAAGCTCGACGTTTTTCCCGCTATGATTTCAAACGAACCGCTGCGCTGTCGATTAAACAGCGTCGATGTTCGCCCCCTCGCTATTTTGCCGCGTAGCACCGTCATTCCTGGAGACACCCTCATCTGTACGGGGCAACTCCAGCGAACGCAGACTGACCTCGTTGAACGCTTCCGCCGCGCCAGTCTGCGTGGTTGGGAATATGCATTGTCGCATCCGAAAGAGCTGATCGACCACATCCTGGAACGTCGAATCAGCCGCCATCAGCAACCTATCCGCTCGCTGCTGGAAGAAGAAGCCGCGATTACGGCTGAATATATCGATCAAGATCGTTTCCCCATCGGTGACATCAACCGTGATCGTCTTGAAAGCATTGCCAAGCTCATGCGTGAAGCCGGGCTTCCTGGGCAAGTGCCAAGCGAATTGGTCCACCAAAATCCACCGATGATCAGCCGCTGGCTGATTTGGCTAAGCGTGTTCTTGGCCAGTGGTCTAACGGCGCAAATGCTCTTTCTCTTACGGGTCAACCACCGTCAACGAAAAGCCCTGCGAGAAACCAATAGTCATTACCAAAATCTTTTCGACGCTGCCGATGGTTTCTTTGCATTCCGTGGCAGGATGAGCGCTGCGTTTAATATTCAATTTGATCTCGCCAGTAAATCGATTGAGAAACTTCTTGGCCACACGTTGTCCTGGTATCAGGAGTCTGATCGTCATTTCATTGAACAACTGCATGCCGACGACCGCCCACAGCTGACCACGATGTTGCAACAAGCGTCCAGGGACCCTCGCACGACCATTCGCCTACGTCTGCGGCTCGCTGCTCAAAATCAGCTTCAAGAACGCGTCCTTATGCTCCATGCCACGGTCGTGTCGGGAGCTGAAGGAACCACCATCGATGGCGTATTTATCGACTTTACCAGCGAAGCACTGGCCGAAAATAAACGCGAAGCCTTACAAGAACAGCTGCAAAGTGCCCAGCGCAACGAGAGCCTAGGATTGCTAGCCAGTGGCGTAGCGCATGACTTTAATAACATCTTGAGTGCCATTCGTGGGAATGCCGAATTATTGACTGACCAAATTCCCCAAAGCCATCGCTATCGTCTGGAGCGTTTATTTCAGGCCGTCGACCGCGCCTCTGGCTTGGTGCGTCAGATCCTTGCTTATTCCGGTCGCGGGCGTGTGGAAAGCAAACCGTTGGATCTGGCCGAAGAACTCCGCCAGATTGACGCCCTCATTCGTCATGCCATGCCGAAAAATGTTCACACCGTTCTGACGCTCGAAGAGGCATTGCCACCGGTGATGTTTGATCCCGCGCAGTTCCAACAAGTTGCAGTCAATCTTATCGTCAATGCCGCCGAAAGT
>JANMYZ010000344.1:0-2276 GCA_031382605.1 Planctomycetota bacterium
AAAGACGTGCTCAACGTGCTGCCGCTGGAATTTGCGGCTGAAGCACAGAAGTTACTCGCCCTTAAACTCGAAAATTCGGTAGGTTAAATGCTCGTCGTCAATGATCTCCACGTCACCGTCGGTGACCATCCGGTCCTCAAAGGACTTTCGCTCACCGTCGGTGCTGGCGAAGTCCATGCCATCATGGGCCCCAATGGTTCCGGCAAGACCACTCTGGGTCGCGCGTTGGCCGGACATCCGGCGTACACCGTGACCAAAGGCAGTGCGACGTTAGCGGGCAAGGATTTGTTGGCGCTGGAGCCAGAACAACGTGCGCACGCTGGTTTGTTTGTGTCGTGGCAATATCCGGTCGAAGTGCCTGGGGTTACCAACGCTGATTTCTTGCGCCTGGCCTACAATGCCAAACAGAAAGCGCATGGTCTGCCTGAAATCACCACCAAAGATTTTCCGGCGTTGCTTGCCGCTAAAATTGCCGCAGCACATATTCCACCAGAATTCGGTGAGCGCCAATTGAACGCCGGCATGAGTGGAGGCCAGAAAAAGCGTAATGAAATTCTGCAACTCCACATGCTTGAACCAACCGTGGCGATGCTTGATGAAACCGATTCGGGCCTCGACATCGATGCCCTCAAATCGGTTGGCGAAGCGATCAATGCCTATCGTCGCGCTGACCGCGCGATTATTTTGATCACGCACTTTCAGCGCCTGCTGGATCTGGTGAAACCGGATCGTGTGCATGTGCTGACCGATGGTCGAATTCAACAAAGCGGCGACTTTTCGTTGGCCGGCAAACTTGAACGCGATGGTTATGATTGGATTGTCCGTGGGTGAATCCTTGCGTGATGCCGCGTTGGCCCGCGCTGCTGTCCTTGGCCTGCCAACCACCGCAGCTGAGGACTGGCGCTACGTCAACGTCAACGCCCTGAAAACACCGCTGATAACTCGCAGCGGCTCCGGGGCCGCTGTCGCAGGAACCATGGCGGTGATCGATGGTCGTCTTTTTCCCGAGCCGATGGGAACCGTTCCATCAATCAGCGATTCCGCAGTGGTTGAAGAGAGTGCTCGCCTCGCTGCCGAACAAGAAGCACCGGCCTGCTGGTCGTGGCTGGGTCAGCAGCATCAGCTCCGCGTCCAGGGACTCCAACGCCTGACGATTGATCACCATGCATTTAGCGGTCAAAGCGGTTGGCGATTGCTGATCACCATCGCACCGATGTCTGAACTGGATTTAATCATCATCCATCGCAGCAGCGAAAGCACCTGCGCCAGCGTCGGAATCGTCGTCCGCTTAGGCATCGGCGCCCACCTGCGCGTCAGCGAAGTGGTGCCACAAGCAGCGGGCCAACTTTTCATGCACGTCGACGCCCAGGTCGAACGCGATGCCAGCCTGACCTGGACCTCGACCAGTCGCGGTGGCGAACTCATGCGTTGGCGCGGAGTGGTGGATTTAATCGGCCAAGGAGCGCACGCCAACATTGGTGCCGTCGATCGCGTCGGCGCAAAATGTCAGGCGCATCGTCACCTGCGCATCCGTCACCGCGTTGGACCCACCACCAGCACGCAACTGTTCAAAACGGTGCTCAGCGATCACGCGATCTCATCATTCGATGGCTTGGTTGATGTGGCCAAAGGTGCGGATGGCGCGAATGCTGAACAACTCTCACGCACGCTGTTGCTGAGCCCAACCGCACGTGGCGACACCAGGCCACAACTCGACATTCACGCGGATGAGGTGAAAGCGGGACACGGCGCGACCATCGGCCAGCTGGATGCGGATGAGTTGCTGTATCTGCGCATGCGCGGACTTGATCTGGCTACTGCTAACGGTTTGTTAATTGACGGTTTCGTGCGCGAAGTCATCGCACGACTTCCTCATCCGCAAGCCCGCGCACTGGTTGAAGGAAGCACGCCATGAGCTTTGACGTCCACGCGATTCGCGCGCAATTTCCTGGCCTTCAGGGCCTCGCTAACGGCAAACCGTTTGTCTACCTGGACTCTGGTGCGACCGCGCAAAAGCCGCTCGCGGTCATCGAGCGGATGGATTATTTCCTGCGTCACGAATACGGCACCGTCCATCGTGGGCTGTATGCTCGCAGCGTCGAATCAACGCGATTGTATGAACAAGCGCGTATCAGCGTCGCCAAATTTGTGCACGCACCCACAGAAAAAAATATCGTCTTCACCTTGGGCTGCACCGACGAGATCTTTTTGGTCTCGTGGTCGTGGGTACGAAAGCATTTGAAACCCGGCGATAGCTTCTTGATCACCGCTATGTA
>JANMYZ010000354.1:0-12241 GCA_031382605.1 Planctomycetota bacterium
TACCTGGGTTTGTTCGGGAGTCATGCCAGCCGTCGATCGAGCCAAGGCAACCAGGGGAAGGTGATCAATGCTCATGATGTCCACGCTAGAGAGGTGATGCGAATCGCCAAGGAACTCATCTAGAGGAAGCGTACTAGGCGCACCAATCACGGCTTTCGCCGATATCGCTAACATCGCCGATTATGCGCGCGTCAACGTCCGAAAAATCAACGAGCCACTGATGCGAGGCTCGCTTTCGAGCCACTCTTTTTCATCAAAAACTGGAAAAAATGCATCGCCCGTTACGTCTCGATCGATCACCGTCAGATACATGGTGGTGATCTGCGGCAGCGCCAAAGTATACAATTCGCCGCCACCAACCAGGAACGGATTCGGATCAGTGACGCGAGCCGCCGCGATCGCCGCGTCAAGATCGGTAAAAACCTCGAACCCCGGCAAGCGCAAATCCGCTTGACGAGTCACCACGACATTGCGCCGTTTCGGTAAAGGCCGGAACTTTAACGATTCCGCCGTCTTGCGCCCCATGATCACGGCATGGCCTGAAGTCGTGCGTTTGAAATGCGCAAGATCTTCCGGCTCATGCCAAGGTAAATCACCACGATTACCGATCACCCGATTTTTTGACATCGCAGCGATAAGGGATAGCGGAAGTAACGGCATCATACCGCAACCGCCGCTTTGATCCCGGGATGTGGATCGTAGCCCGACAAAGTGAAGTCTTCGAAACGGAAATTGAACAAATCCATGGCCGCAGGATTCAGCGTCATGGTTGGCAGCGGGCGAGGGTCACGCGATAGCTGTAATTTGGCTTGGTCGACGTGATTCGAATATAAATGCGCATCGCCTAAGGTGTGAACGAACTCGCCAGGCTTCAGGCCGCACACCTGCGCGATCATCAGCGTCAGCAAACTGTAGCTGGCGATATTGAACGGCACGCCCAAGAAAATATCAGCGCTCCGTTGGTACAGCTGACAACTGAGGCGGCCGTCTTGGACATAGAACTGAAATAACGTGTGACAGGGCGGCAGAGCGACTTGATTTTGCTCTTGGGGATTCCAGCCGGTAATGATCAGACGACGGCTATTCGGATTGCGGCGAATTTCGTCGAGCAGCCATTGCAGCTGATCAACGCCGTCTTTGGCATAGGTTCCATCCGGCAGTTTCGTCGCACCGAAATTGCGCCACTGATGGCCATACACCGGACCAAGCTCGCCCTCAGCGCGACCAAAGCGCGCGCATTGTGGCGCGGTCGCCCATTCATCCCAAATGCTCACGCCACGTTCTTTCAGCCATTGGTTGTCCGTGCGTCCGGCCAAAAACCACAGCAGTTCAATGATAATCGATTTGGTGTGAAGCTTCTTGGTTGTCAGCAACGGAAATCCCGCCGCCAAATCAAAACGCATTTGATGACCAAACACCCCACGGGTGCCAGTACCGGTGCGATCATGACGGTCACGGCCATGATCCAACACCAGTTGCAGAAGATCGAGGTAGGTTCGCACGGCGAAGGTTCTAGCTCAGTCATTTCGTCGCGGAAAGACCCTGGCTGGCTAGCTCGTTTGGCTAACGGCGGGCGCATGCCTGGGTAAGGCGTGAATGAGTGCACGCAGTTTTGCAATCGCAGCGGGCTGAGCCGAGGTCGGGCCGTAACGCAGTTGCTCATACGTGGTTCCCACGGCGCGAATGGGCTCAGCCATGGTCGGTAAGGTTTGTGCGGCCCGCGCGGTAAAATCTCGTGGTCCCTCACTTGGCAGGCGAACGACACCAAGGCCGGCAAGCCGCTCGCAAAACCCGGCATAGGCTTCAATCAACGGGTCTACCTGCTGACGGTTGGGGCGCCAACGCGACCACCAAACAAATGACAATGCCATCAAGCCCAAGGCGAAGGCGCTTAAGCCCAGCAAAAACCATTTGCCGAAACTCTTGAGTCCATGGCGCTCAAGCCATTCGTCTTGTCGTGGTCCGTCCAATCCAATGACGTTGGTTTCCCATTTGGCATCAACGACGGCGAGCCATTGATTCATGCTGGTGTACGGACCACGTATCCACGCCGGCATCCACGATGGGCCACGATCGGAATTGGTCAGCACGTTGCCGCTCGCCGTGCGCTGCGCCGCTGGCTGGGTTTCACCTGGGGCGAGCGGAATGCCGGCAGTGGGATCAACCCGATGCCAACCGCTTTTATAAAAAACTTCGCACCACGCATGTGCATGATTCATTCTCACTAACAAAAAATCTCCATACGAATTGTATTCACCGCCGCGAAATCCGACGACCACACGGGCAGGGATTCCAGCGACGCGCATCACCAGCGCATAGGCAGTGGCGAAATGCGCACAAAAACCACTGCGCTTACCAAAAAGAAAGTCAGCGGCGTCGTCGCCATCCATGGTGCCTGGGGACAACGAATAGGTGAAACCCTGATCCTTAAACCACGTTTGCCCACGTTCGGCGATATCTCGTTCATGGCCGCCACCATCGCGCCATTCTTGTGCCAGTTGTCGAATTCGTGGATCGATAACCTGAGGAAGCGCGCTGCCGTAGAGGTCGCGGTCATTCGGTAATTCGCCGATGCGTGAGGTGACGCGATAGGTGAGAATCTGCGTGGGTGCTTGTTTGCGAATCACGCTCCGGTTGAGCGCCAAGCGAATGTGCTCAGGCACTTGTTCAGCAATATCGAGAGCAAACAGCCAGCGTTGATTGATCGGTTGCAGTGTGATGTCTTGCACGATTGTTGGCAGGCGCGCATTTTTTATTTTAGGAGCCGTAGCGTAGAGCGGAGTTTCTCGTCCGACGTTCCACGTCGAGCCATTGGTTTCGCTCAAGACTAGGCCACGCCAATAGAGCTGATCTTCTGCTGGCCGATCACCATTAGGAAACTCAACGCGCATCACGACTTGATCGCTCAGAGCCATACGCGCAACGTCGCCTGGGGTCAGTCGATCAGAAAAACCCGACGTAGCTTGACCACCAAAATTAGGAAAATTCACCTGTAAACGTGGGAACAATACGAAAAGCGCTGCCGCTAGTGGAAGGCCTTGCACCAGCATGCGCAGACCCAAAGACAAACTGCGCGGTGCGTTACTGTTGAGATGATAGCTCACCATCGCGATGGTGATCGCGGTTAAGGTCGCGATGGCGTACAGACAGGTGAACAGCGACTGACGATCGAAGAGCAACACGGCGACCAGAAAATAACACAACATACCGGCAACCAGAAAATCGCGTCGCGCTTTAAGCTCCAATAATTTACTCCACAGCAAGCCGACAAATAACGGCGTCGCAGCGGTTAGACCGAAGCCAACATTTCCGGTCAGAAATAACATCACGCTGACCAGGAACACCAACACCAGACGCACTGACCAAATCGGTACGACCACCAAGCCACGGTGCTCAATCACCAAACGCCAGGTGGCGAGCACAATAATGCTGAGCGTCAACCATGGCGGCAATTGTCCCACAAAGGGCAAAGTGGCCATGGTCATCGCTACGACCAACCACATGACGCGGGAAAAACCATGCGGTTCTGCAGTCTTCATGCCTTGACCTGATACAGCGCCAAAGCGTTCAAGCAGGTGTGGTAGTGCTCAACGCCGCTATTCAACCCAATGGTTCGTTCCGGCAGACGCAAGCCATAACGCTGGCCGATTCGATCTGCCGCCACCACGCGACCAGCCAAGAGCGAGAGATGTCTTTCGACATCGCTGATGGGATCATCGTTCCAGTCAATCCAACCATCGCTGACGCCGTTGACGGCATAATCTTTTACTAACAGAGGACGCCCACGAGCAACGGCTCGCCAGTCGATTCGTCGTTGGGGTTCGCCCGGTTGATAGGCACGGTGACCGTGAAAATCTCCCGTAGCACCACTGCGAATTCCTATCAGGTGTTCGTCGCCTTGTGGCTCACCTCCGCCACCTCCGGCGAGTGGGGATGGATAAACCACCCAGGTCCAGGCGGCTGGTACTTCCAATATTGCGGTCATTAACCCCATCGGATACACGCTCGCCAAGCGTACACGATCCAGCGTGTGCACGCCGCGACGACGACCGGGCAACACCAGTTCCATACTAACTGCGGCACTCGCAGGCAAATGTTCCAGTGGAACGCCGTCATCTTCCGCCACGTCCGGCGCATCGATTACCAACGCCCAACTATCACGGCCGCTGCCGATCAGCGTTACTTGTGCTCGCAGTGATTCGCCTGCGAAAACGGCAAAGGTACGGCCTGGAGTGATCGTGATCCCACGCACATTTTGCCACGCATGTAATACTGACATCACTGCCGTTGATACCACTACGGCAAATACCAAGTACGCGGCATTGCTCTGGTAATTCACCGCGCCCAACAAAACAAATACCATGACCAGCGCAAAATACAGACTGGCGTTGGTGAGGCGTAGGCGCTGCTTCAAGCGGGCTTTATTTGTTTTTACGGAAGGCGAAACGGAGGAGGTGGAGTTCTCCACAACCAGAGCCGATGATGGCTGCTGAACGCTTTCAACAGGGGTCATCGAAGCCTGCTCAACCACGTTCTGCCCACGTCATGCAACGATGAGTAGAGATTGATTGCGTGCGGTGAATCACGGCACGGCCACTGCGCGAATGACGGCCTCCGCCAAAGAACGTCCATCACCTTGGTGTCCATCGGCGTCGCGTAAACGATGGGCCATAACGCTGGGCGCAACGGCTTGCACATCTTCAGGAATGACCAAGTCACGACCGGCCATAAGCGCCCACGCTTGTGCCGCGCGACGCAGTGCCAAGCCAGCGCGCGGCGATAAGCCTAAACCGGGTGACGCTTCGCTGCGCGTATGCGCTAAAATATCTAACAGATAATCGGTTAATGCCGGTGCGACATGCATGCGAGTGACGCGATCCTGCAAGTCCGAAAGTTCTGCTAACGTCATCTGCGGTGGAACTTGGTCGAGCAGGCTGCGCCGATCTGGGCCACTTAACATCGCACGTTCCGCTTCACGATCGGGATACCCTAAATCCAAGCGCATCAAAAAACGATCGAGCTGTGATTCGGGCAAAGGGAAAGTGCCGATCTGATGCTGGGGGTTTTGCGTCGCGATAACGAAGAACGGTTCAGGCAATGGATGACGCTCACCATCAACGGTGACTTGGCGTTCTTCCATGGCCTCCAACAAGGCACTTTGAGTCTTGGGGCTGGCGCGGTTGATTTCATCTGCCAACACCACCTGCGCAAAGATGGCCCCCGCATGGAAAACAAAGCGCTGCTTTTCGCGATCAAAAATCGCATTACCCAAAATGTCGGCAGGCAACAAATCGCTGGTGAATTGAATTCGTTTTAATTGTAAACCGAGCAATCGCGCCAAGCCATGCGCCAGCGTGGTTTTGCCCACGCCAGGAATATCTTCGATCAACAAATGCCCGCGAGCGAGCAAGCAGCATACGGCCAAGCGGATCGTTCGTTCCTTGCCCAGAATAACCTGCTGCAAGTGAGTGAGAACGCGATTGAGGGGATCGTGCATACGTTGTCCGCGAGCGGTGAAGAATCGCGCTCAGCTTCAGAAGGCGAACTGCAACGGCAAGACGCCCGTGATGTTTTTTAAACATGTGGACCGCGAACCCGACATGCCGCCCTTGCCCGTGATGACGCTGGCTCTCATGCTCCTGCGCTTCTCAATGCCCCTATCGGAGTTGACCTCATGGTGCTTCCTCGCATTCACGGTGTCATCGAACGTCGCATTTTATTGAACTATCGCGCTGACCCAGCGGTGGTGGCGCGCCTGTTGCCGGTTCCCTTTCGCCCGCAATTAGTTGAGGGCCATGCTATCGTTGGGATTTGTCTGATTCGTCTTCGCGGCATGCGCCCTCGTTTTGTTCCTGCTTGGGCGGGGCTCGCTTCAGAAAATGCTGCGCATCGCATCGCGGTTGCCTGGGATGATCACGGCAGCGAAAAGGTCGGCGTGTATGTCCCACGTCGCGATACCTCATCACGTTTGAACGTTATCGCCGGAGGCCGTCTTTTCCCAGGAATTCAACACCACGCACACTTCACCATCGACGAAACGGCTGATCATTTACATATCGCCTTGCGCAGCCGCGATGGCGACACCAGTGTTCGTGTTGAAGCGCAGCCTGCCGATAAAATGCCTGAGCATTCCGTGTTCGGCGACCTTGGTCGCGCGTCTGATTTTTTTGCGAATGGATCATTAGGCTGGTCGGCAACGCCGAATCCAACGCTGCATCACGGCATGAAACTCAATTGCCAACAATGGATCGTGCGACCGTTGAATGTGACGTTGGCTCAATCGAGTTGGTTTGATGACGCCCAGCGTTTTCCGCGCGGCAGTATTGTGCTCGACCATGCTTTAGTCATGCGCGACGTCGTGCATCAATGGCAAGCACACGGAGATTTGCGAGCGTGCTGAATCGTGTCAGTTAAATACCCGGCTGCGGGAGTAAGTTGAAATACAAATTCCCACCGCAAAGAGTAACGGCGTGCGATCTAAGGCTTCACTAAGCGGGCGAATCGCATCTTTACGGTAAGCCCTTTGCGCTCTTGGCGGCCTTGCGGTAAAAACGGTTCTCTCCTGCGTTTTTTTAGGTTGAGCGTTGCTCGCCGCGCTTCATTCTGCGCCGCAGTCGCAAGCACGGAGGATTTCATGACCAATGAAGCTCGTCAGCAAACCGCACAGTCGCAAACCGCGCAGTATCGTAAACGCACATCGATTGATTGGGAGGCAGGCGCGCGTTTCTTTGAATATACGGCGGCGGCGAATCCGCAAATTTCTCCGATGCCGTTTGTGGTTTTCCCGTCAGCGCTTCATCGTACCGGCGATACGCGGGTCATTCCTTTCGATTTGTCGAAACAACTGGGGACTCGCTGGCCAGCGACCAGTCCAAACTTGATGGCGAGTTTCTTGCGCATCAACGCTATGGAAACCCTCGATACGCAAGCGTCGGCAACGGCACAATTATTTTATGTCATTCGTGGCAGCGGAAAAAGCACAGCCAGCTTTGGCGCCATTGACTGGGAACAAGGTGATCTGTTCGTGCTGCCGCTTGGCGCTGAGGTCGATCACAAAGCCACCACCGACGCAGCGCTGTATTGGATTCATGATGAACCGCTGCTGAGTTATCTTGGCGTGCAGCCCGGCGTACCTCGGTTTAAACCCACGCTGTATCGTCGCGAACGGATGTTCGCTGAGTTAGAGGAAGTACGCAATCAACCCGGCGCTGCCGAGCGTAATCGTATGGGCATTCTTTTCGGGAATGAGGCAACTCCAGAAACCATGACCATCACGCCCGTGTTGTGGTCGTTACTGAACGTCCTGCCAGCGCGTGCGCTTCAAAAACCGCATCGGCACAATTCGGTCGCACTGGATCTGTGCATTTCAGCACAGCCAGGCGCATACACCTTGATGGGAGCCGAACTCAATGCCGACGGAGCAGTGAAAAATCCTCTGCGAGCTGATTGGGAATCGGGCGCGGTGTTTACCACACCACCTGGATGGTGGCATTCACATCACAATGAAAGCGGCACGGATGCCTTGGTTTTACCGATTCAAGATGCCGGATTACATACGTGGATGCGTACGCTCGACATCAAGTTTGTTCTATAAAAATCAGCGACGTTCCCCATCCCACCACACGCCAGCCTGATGCCGCAGAGTATCCAGGCAGCGCGCCTGTCCTCGGCTGTCGTCCCAGGTCATCATCGGTGCTTGTCGATTGCTAATATGTGCAGCGACGGTGAGCGCTTCGCGAGCGTAGGTATTGATTCCATCGTCCGCGACGGTGATCGCTTCGACGCCGCTGTCGCGGTGGACGATAAACGCCGATTCACCAGGCGTTGAGCGCCACGGTTCGGTGATTTCAATTTTTCCTCGTGAACCAAAAACGGTCGCGGAAACGTGGCGGCCCACGGCGCAACTGGTGTACATGGTACCAAGGACACCACCCGGGAATTGGAGAGTTGCATTAGCGGTCAGATCAACGCCGTCAGCATTCAGCGTGGCCAAACACGTGGTGGACGTGGGTTCGGCGCGTGCGATCCAACGCAACCAACTGAGTGGATAACAGCCGACATCCATCAGCGCGCCGCCGCCTTGAGCTCGCGACAGCAAGCGTTCTTTCTCACCAGCGTTGAAACAAAATGCAGCGTGCAGCAAACGAAGTTCGCCAATGGTGCCGCTGGCAATTAATTCATGTAAACGAGCCCAGCGAGGGTGACAACGGTACAGAAAGCCCTCCATGAAAAATGTTCCGGCGCGTTCAACGGCATGTAAAATTTCGTCGAGTTCCACCGCCGTCATCGCGGCGGGTTTTTCGCACAACACATGTTTTCCGGCTTGAGCGGCACGAATACTCCACTCGGCGTGCTGGTGATTCAGCAAGGCGATGTAAACCACGTCGACCAGCGGATCATCGATCAACGCTTGATACGAAGCGTGCGCCCGACAGCCAGGAATCGTGGTTGAAAAAATTTGCGCGCTATCGAGCGAGCGACTGCCAACCGCTACGACCGGACAGCGATCTGCAACCGTCTGAAGTCCCTCAGTAAATTTTCGCGCAATGCCACCCGTTCCTAAGATTCCCCAGCGTAACGGTTTCATGATTTCGCCTCAGCAATGGCTGGCTTTGTAGTCGTCGCGCTCTCAGTTCGGCCTGACAACGCCACGCTCAGACCCATCATAATCAACGCCATGCCGACATATTCCTGCCAGCGCGGCGCTTCTTTCAGCACCGCCAGTGAAAAAATTAAAAACACCACCAACGCGATCGCCTCTTGAATGATCTTCAATTGCGGAGCGCTAAATGATCCGCCCAAACTGACGTGGCCCATGCGATTGGCTGGCACCGCCAAGCAATATTCCGGCAAAGCAATCAGCCACGAAATAAGAATGAAAACCACCAACGGCATGGTCGCCGGCGCCTTCAAATGCCAGTACCACGCCACGGTCATGAACACGTTCGAGGCCAACAACAAGTAAATGGTATTCATGCGGCGGAATGCTGGCGAATCTTTCACCGGCGGAAGGCCCGATGCCGCTCGCGGCATCATCGCGGCAATCCATGATGTAAGCTGCCGCTAGTGTAGTTTGAAGCCGACGCGAGATGGAGGTGTTGGATTATCTTTTTCCACCATCAATGGTCGGATGGTTTCAAATACCACGCGAATGTGCTTCTCATGCTCGGCGAGGGCCTTGCGGGTCTCGGTCATGCCCTGGCCAAGCTCGGCGCGGTGCTGGTCAAGTTTCGCTTCGACCACCGCCAATCGTTTTGCTAGTTCGTTGTTGATGGCGATGGCCTGCCGCATCTTTACGAACGCCCGCATGATTTCGACATTGACTGCCACCGCACGTGGGCTGTGCAGTATTCCGGAGAGCATCGCGACGCCTTCCTGAGTAAATGCCCACGGGAGGTAGCGACGCCCACCCCTGGCCTTTGAGGTTTCATTTTGAAACCTCAAAGCGGTAGTCTCTTCGGCAGTCAACTGGAAGCGAAAGTCCGCTGGAAACCGCTGCTCATTGCGTTTTACCGCTAGATTCAGCGATTTAGTCGGCACCCCATACAGAAGGCCGAGGTCCTCGTCGAGCAGGACTCGATGCCCACGAATGACGTGAATCGACTTCTCAACATTGAAAGCAGGGACGATGATCTTGGATTTGTTGATTTGTTTGTCGGCATGCGGCAGAAATCCTTGCCGTTGGTCATGACGCATCAAGTCGCTGTCGTTAACTCGACTTTTATCTCCGCCATCACGACGCATCAGCAAAAAGCGGTTTACTGCCAGCAAGCTGCGCCAGCGGCACCGCCTCCACCCGCTCTGCCAACGGGAAGCGTTTGCTGCCTGGGTACACCACTGCCACGCGCGACAATTTCAGATCGTCCATGGCGATGCGGATCGACGGCGTCATTCCAGGAGCATCAGAGCGCTTGCACTCCACGCCCAGCAATTGATCGCCGCGACGCAGCAGCAGGTCGATCTCGGCGCCCTGGTGCGTGGCCCAGAAAAACGCTTCGTCGTGCGGTTCGTGCGCCAGCACTTGTTCGATGACGAAACCTTCCCACGACGCGCCAAGTTTGGGATGGTGCAGCAGTTCCTTGGCTGAGCCGATGCCCAGTAGGTGGTGCAGGAGACCACTGTCGCGCACATAGATCTTGGGCGCTTTCACCTGACGCTTTTTCAAATTCGCATGCCACGGCTGCAACTGGCGCACCATGAAAGCATCGCTGAGCAAATCCAAGTAACGCCGCGTGGTAGATTCGCTCACGCCCAGTGCACGTGCAGGATCGGCGGCGTTCCAGATTTGGCCGTGATAGTGCGCCAACATGGTCCAGAAGCGTTGCAGTGCCGCCGCCGGTACGCGCACGCCCCACTGCGGCAAATCGCGTTCGGTCAGCGTCTGAATAAAATGTTTGCGCCACGCCACGCTATCGGCTTCGCGCGTGGCAAGGTACGACAGCGGGAAACCACCGCGCCGCCATAAGGTCGCCTCGGCGCTCGCGCCCACTTCGCCCAGACTGAAACCGCTGAGGTCAATGCGCTCCAAACGTCCAGCGAGACTTTCCGAACTCTGGCGCAGCAGATCGCCAGAAGCGCTACCCAGAAGCAGGAATTTCGCTGGCGTCCCACGACGATCAGCCAACACCCGCAGCACCGGAAAAAGATCCGGGCGGCGCTGCACCTCGTCGATCACCACCAAGCCCGTCAGCGGAGCTAGCGCGGTCAGCGGTTCGTTCAGGCGAGCGAGGCCCGCCGGATCCTCCAGGTCGAAGTAGTTTTCTGAGGCCTCGTCCACCAGCTCACGCGCCAGGGTGGTCTTGCCGCACTGACGTGGCCCAGCCAAGATCACCACCCGGCTACGCGCCAGCGCGGTGGTCACCTGTTTCAAGAAGGTGCGACGGATAATCATGCGGCAAATAGATACCATGAAAATCCGTCGCGTAAAGAAGGATTTTCATGGTGTCGACGCCCTGGGGTGGAGGTCTTTCATGGGAAGAATGCAGGACACCGTGAAGGCAGCAGCGAGCACCGTGTGCGTTCGGTTGCTCTTCAAAAGAGGACTCGCGCCTCTGGTCAGGCGGTTCCCCCCGCCATTTTGCGCGCCACCAACTGAGCGATAGTCGTAGTCGAAATAAGTAATTGAGACGACAAAGACCTGGGAACGATTTTAGCGCCGGCCCCGGCGTCGGAGTTCGAGTAGGGTAAACAGGCTGAAAAACAAGGCACTTAATCCGCTTCCGAGCCCACATCGACCACCTGGGGTCGAGCCATTGCCATGATCGTTGGCCGCGTTGATGGTGATCGTCATCGTCGCGCTCCCCGATCCGATCGCGTTCGTTACGGTCAACGTCACATGGGTGTCAGTTACGGTGGTCGGGATTCCGGTAATGGCACCGGTTGATGTGTTGACCGTTAGACCATTCGGCAGGGGAAGGGCGTCGAAGCCCGTCGGGGCGTTGCTGCCGACAATCTGATACAAGAACGCTGTCCCAACGACGCCTGATGCGGTTAATGGACTGGTTATCGCCGGCGCGCCTGCGGTAGCGCTGATAGCAATAATTAATGTTGCGGTTCCAGTCCCGCCAGCGCTCGTTGCGCCGATGGTTACCGCAAAAGTTCCGGCTGTTGGCGTGCCGGTGATAACTCCCGATTCAGTATTGATACTTAAGCCACTTGGCAACCCAGCGGCACTGAAGCGAGTGGGCATATTGCTGCCGACGATCTGGTAAAGGAAAGTCGTACCAGCAATTCCCGGTGCAATCAGATCGCTGGTGATCACCGGTGTGGTTATCAATCCGCCATCGGTGATGGTCCAGCCACGGTCAATTACCAAGGTGTTTCGGGCGGCGATAGCCGAAGCATTGTACATACTATTACCACCGTCAAACCAGATGCCGACGTTGAAATTGTTCGCTGCGAGACCGATCAGAAGAGCGCTGTAAGAATCGGGGGTCAAGGAAACGCCACGGAAGCAGCCAACGCCTAGGTACATATTTTCCAGACGTTGTGCCGGGAAGTAAGTTAAGCTTGTGCAATAAGCCCAAGCACCGGAAAAATCCGTCCCGGCTGCCGTATTCAAAAATGGAAAACTGGTCAAGCTGCTGCAATAAGCCCAAGCACCGGAAAAATCCGTCCCGGCTGCCGTATTCAAAAGGGGAAAACTGGTCAAGCTGCTGCAATAAGCCCAAGCACCGGGAAAATCCGTCCCGGCTGCCGTATTCAAAAGTGGAAAACTGGTCAAGCTGCTGCAATAAGCCCA
>JANMYZ010000360.1:0-2102 GCA_031382605.1 Planctomycetota bacterium
GTCGCTTAAAGGCGGCAATTTCGGCCAGAAATGGCAGATTCGTGAGGTCGCCGCTGCCAAGCTTGAAGCCGACCACGCCCAGGTCTGCAAGCAACTGTGCGCTCTCGCGATCGAACGGCGTGGACAAGAATACCAAACCGATTTTTTCCGCTGCTGACTTCAAATCACGAAACACCTGTGGACCAAGTTCAAGCCGTTCGATCATGGCGAGTTGGCTTTCGCCACTGCCGGTGTTGGTCTCTTGGTAGGCCGCTTTGCGTGCGGCAGCGCCGACCAACTCCTTGGCTTTGAAGGTTTGAAATTTCACCGCGTCAGCGCCAGCGGCGGCCGCAGCGTGGACCAACGCGAACGCTTTCGCGGGATCGCCGTTGTGGTTCACGCCAGCTTCGGCGATAACGAAACACGGCGCTTCACCGCCCAGCGTACGCGCTCCTAGACGAAAGGCACCGTCACCGTGTCGCAGTCGCAGTAACGCCTCGGCCATGGCGAAGTCGGCGGGATAATCGATGTCGATGGCGTGGGCAGCGTCGACCTCGACACCGACGGTCATGCCGGTGACATCGAAGGTGCGGTGGGCGCGCAGAAAATCGGCGCGGGCCGCATACAAACCGCACGGCATCCACGCATCACGTTGCTCGTGGCGGCTGCGAGTATTCGCGCCGGGCATCGCGGGCTCCAAACGATCACCCGCACCGCGATATCGCGCCCACGCCAATGGATGTACGATCTTGGCCATGGCGATCGTCGCAGGCGCAGACTCGTTACCGAGGGGAGCCCAGACGCGCTCAACATCCGTCGTATCAATCAGCGGCGAGGTTGGCTGTAAAAGAATCAGCGCATCGCACGGCGTTCCAGCAGCGGCCTGCTGATCCAGTTCATAGAGAATGACGTCCATTGAGGTCGACGTGTCCTGCGCCAGCGCAGCGGGACGCAGGCGAGTAGGCCGCGCCGCAGCAGACCACGCTGCGGCGATCTCCGGACAATCGGTAGACAGATGGAGGACGATGTCGTGCTCTGGATGTCGTGCACGAAAACCCTCCAACGTCCGTTGTGCCCAGGTGACCAACGGACGCCCGGCGAGCCGAGCGATGTTCTTTCGCGGAAAACCTTTCGATCCGCCACGAGCCGTTACCAGAGCGAGAATACGCATGTGCCGTCCTTGGCTTTCTTGTGTGCAAGCAGGTGCTCAAGCCTGGTGAGCTGGGCGGCCAGCGGCGCCGGGCAGCGACAGCCGTTCGGCTTCTTGCCACACGGTATGGCGCAGGGTCCATTTCCCGTCAACTTTCTTCCACAAATGCGGTGAGCGGAATTCATCCGCTAACGCATGGAAATAATCTTTGGTCATTTCGGGATGCGCGAACTGCTTGGTCGCGATCGGAAATTCTTTTTCGCGGATGGATAAGTACTCCATCAGATCGGCTTCGAAACGCGCGGGCCATTCCCCGTCGAAACGCTTGACCAGGGCGACGCCTTCTTCGCGCGTGATCTCGCCAGAACGAATTTCCTGCGCGGCGTCGTAGGTGGCGCGGCCAATGCCGAACTTCACATGCGTGGTCCAGTAGTGCAGGTCATCAATCTTGTCGTCGATCGAGTTGTATTTGCTGTAGGTGCCCGGCGAGCGCTCGGGCGAAGCCTGGAATCCGCCATGTTCGACGGCGTAATAATAGCAGCCCTGCGGATGCCATTTCAGGTAATAGCCAAGGTAGTGCACCTCAATGTTTTTGGCCGCCACCAACGCGGGATCGATGGGCATGTAAGGCTCAAGATCATTGCGGTCCAAGCCGTATTTCTCGACCAGATCTTTCACCGACGTGCCGCCAAAAAAGACTTTCGACTGATCGCCGGTGGCAAAATAGGCGAAGTCACGTTTGGCGCTCGATGAGTCGGCAATGGGATTGCCGTATTCGGCCTCGTTCTCGCCATAGAAGATCAAAGGAATATCGAAACGTGCGGCAAGTTTGGGCGCGAGGAATTTCTGCCCGAGCATGAAAGGCTGAAATGGATGGAAGAGATTTTGCACCGCCAAACGCGTGACCAAGCGATGGACCCGGCCATTGGGCGTCATCAGCAAGTTGTCGAAACCCGCGTGAATCCAGGCCTGA
>JANMYZ010000364.1:0-18492 GCA_031382605.1 Planctomycetota bacterium
CCGCCTTCGCCTGCATCTTCATGGTTATCGGCGGCGGCACGGCGTGGTCGCAGGCAAGCAAGCTCAACAGCTGGTTGCCGATTGAGGCGCAGATAATCGGCGGTGAGGTCACTAGCAGACGAGGCAATAAGGGTGGAAGAACCTACATCCCGGTGGTGCGCTTCACCTACCGCGTCGATGGCGTTGAGCGCAACGCCGACACGCCCCTGCCGATCGACATGTGGATCAAAGATAGCTCATGGGCCCACGATGTGGTCAGACGATTCCCCGCCGGCAGCCGCGCCACCGCCTACTACAATCCGCGCGCTCCAGACGAAGCCTTCCTGTTGCGCGAGGTCAGCGTCTCCCCCTATCTCTTCATGCTCTTTCCGATGATCCACGTTTGCATCGGGCTGGGCGTGTGGTGGTTCGCCGGCGGTCAAACCCTCGACGCGCGCAGCAAGGCACGACGGATGGGATGGATGACCATGCTCTGGAATGGCGTCGGTGTGCTGGCGTTCGTCCACTACCTCGCCATCGGCGGCCGGCTCGACTGGACCGCAGGGCTGGCCTTCGTCATCTATGCCGCGCTCGGAACGGGGCTAGTTCTGACCTGGGTACACTTTCTGCGCAAAGCCGCGGGTGTAATAAAAAACACGTAAAACACGTAAAAAAATGTAGACACACAATGCTATTCGGCTGGCGATAAATTAATAATTTCTGTTTCCCCTGGGAGCGCTGACGTCCCCGTCGGCTTTCTACATCCGATCCGGTCGACCCAGCTGATCCAGCTGATCCAGCCGACGGGGACGTCGGCGCTCCCAGGAAAAATCGACCGCGTTTGTGGTTTCTGGCGTTTTGGGACTCCGCGCCCTCCTGTTAAAAATCGCCTTTAAAAACAACCCCAAGACGTTGGCGGCCGCTGCGGCAGTTGACCCTTGGCAAGCGGACTGGCGACCTATCGTCTCGCCCTCATCAACAACACCCTTTTGCAACCCTTTTGCCGCCCTTCAGCCGCAAGGAACTCTATGTACATCGAAGATGTCAAAGCCCGCCAAATCATCGACAGCCGTGGGAATCCCACCGTTGAAGTCGACGTCTTGCTTGACGACGGCACCCTTGGCCGCGCAGCCGTTCCATCGGGTGCTTCGACCGGCGCGTATGAGGCCTGTGAACTGCGCGACGGCGATAAAACCAAGTACTTGGGCAAGGGCGTGCTCAAAGCCGTTGCTAACGTCAATGATTTGATCGGGCCTGAACTGGTCGGCCTGGAAGCATTTCAGCAGCGCATGATCGACAGCTTGATGATCGAGATGGATGGCACCGAGAATAAATCGAAATTCGGCGCCAACGCGATTTTGGGCGTATCGCTAGCCGTCGCTAAAGCTGCGGCCAAGGCGCATGATCTGCCGCTCTATCGCTACATCGGCGGCACTAATGCTCGTCAATTGCCGGTGCCGATGGCCAACATCATCAACGGTGGCAAACACGCTGACAACAAAGTCGACTTTCAAGAATTCATGGTCATGCCGGTCGGCGCCAAGAGTTGGTCGGAAGGCATTCGTCAAGTGTGCGAAGTTTTCCATGCGCTGAAGGGCGTGTTGAAAAAAGCAGGCCACAACACCAACGTTGGCGATGAAGGCGGCTTTGCTCCGAACCTCGACAACGAAGAAGCGCTCAAGTTTATTATGGATGCGATCGTCAAAGCCGGCTACCAGCCGGGTCGCGACAAAGACTTCGCCATCGCGATGGACTGCGCATCCAGCGAGTTGTTCGATGAAGGCGAAAAGAAGGGTTATAAATTCTGGAAATCGAACCCCGGCAAACTTTTCAGCGCCGACGACATGGTCGATCTCTTCGCTGGTTGGGCGGCCAAATATCCGATCATCTCGATCGAAGATCCGCTCGATCAAGATGACTGGAATGGCTACGTGAAGATGACCCAGCGCATGGGCAAAACCGTGCAAGTCGTGGGCGACGATTTCTTCGTCACCAATCCTAAGCGTTTGGCCGAAGGCATCACCAAGGGCGCGTGCAATTCGATCCTGATCAAAGTCAATCAGATCGGCACGCTCAGCGAAACCTTGGACGCCGTGCAGATGGCGCAAAAGGCTGGTTACACCGCGATTCTGTCACATCGCTCGGGCGAAACCGAAGACGCCACCATCGCCGATATCGCCGTCGCCACCAATTGCGGCCAGATCAAAACCGGCTCCGCCAGCCGCACCGATCGCGTTGCCAAGTACAACCAACTCATCCGCATTGAGGAAGAATTGGGCAAACAAGCGCAGTACCTGGGACTGAAAACGTTTACCAATCTGTATCGCTAACGCTCTCTTGCTGACGAAACCGCTGGCGAAACCGCTGGCGCCGCGTTAGCGCGGTTGATTGAGGTGATGAACAACGCCCAGGCCCATTGGCCTGGGCGTTGTTCTTGGCCGTGCGGTGGTGGCGTCGGCCCAGGCAAACTGTGCGAGACAATTTCGTATGCTTGACGCTCTAACCCTTGGCCAAGCGTTGGTCTCGCTCTAGAGTCGGGCCCTGTATGACCTCACGTTTTGATCGTTCCGGAACGAATTTAATCGATCTGCCCAGCTTGGTGCAGAATATTACTTCGCAGCGTCGTGATGGGGTGATGACGGTGCGGATGGGCAAAGAGGAGCGCTTCTTAACTTTTACAGCGGGAAACTTGGTGGCTCTGAGCGGAGGGGCTGCCTCGACGTTCGCAAAATCATTAGTGTGGGCCGAGGTCATGTCGCCCGATCAGCTCAGCGCTTGTCTGGCGACTTTGGGCAAAAATTTTCGTCCTGAGCATCTCGCTCAAACCGTGTTGTCACGCAATTTGGCGCAGAAAGACGGACTGCTCGACGCTCTTGATTGTTATGTCGAGGAAGCCTTTAGCGAAATCATCGGTTGGTCGACGGTGAAAGTAAATTTCACTCGAGAAAGCGCCGCTGATCCTTGGGCTGAGTTGCAGGCCAGCTTGGGCATGTCGATCAATACCGGATCGTTATTGTTAGAGGCCCTGCGGCGGCAGGATGAATTGAAAGCCATCGCTCAGTTTGTGCCCGATCAATGGGATGTGTTGGTGTTGGACGCGACGCGCGAAGTTCCGTCCGACCTGCCAAGCGATGCTGGACGCATCTTAAATGGTTGGCGCGAAGGCATGATTGCCGTGAGTCTTTTTGAGCGCTCGTTGCTAGCGCCTTTCCGTGCCACCACTGCACTCGCCCAACTGCGGCGCATTGGCTTAGTCCGTTCCGCCAACAGCACGGAATTGGTGGTGCACGCTGACAACGCGCATGCTCATGGTCGTCACCGCGAGGCTTACGGTCTGTATCGTCGCGCACAGGCTTTGGGCGTCGACAGCGCGCGCATTCATCTTCATTTGGGTGAATTAGCAGAGCGTTTCGGTGAAAACGAATCCGCAGCCGATAGTTATTTGACCGCTGGCGTTCAGCTGACGGATACCAGCAGCGCGGTCATCGCCTTACGCAATGCCTTGCGTCTGGGTTCGAATCGCGAAGCGCCGCTCACCCATTTGCTGGCGATTTACATTCAGGTCGAAGAGAAAGAAGAGGCCGTTCAGATTCTGATGGAATTGGCCACGCTTTTCGAAGAACGCGGTGATATCGATCAAGCTGCCAAGGCGGTGCGTCAAGCACAAGAACAAGGCGTCGATCCGGTCAGTTCATCGATGATATTGGCGCGCTTAGCTGCGGCAGAAGGCGATCCTGAACAGGCCGCGCTGCAATTGGAATTGGCAGCCCATGCAGCGCAGTACGCCGGGCGAAACGAAGATGCGGTTGCGGCCTGGCGGCAACTCTTGGATATCGTGCCGCAGCGCTGCGAATATGCGCGCGAATGCGCAGAATTACTTGCAGGTTTGGGACGTGACCAAGAAGGCATCGACATTCTGCGGACCAATCTTGCGCATCAAAACGATGCCGACAATGCGGTGTACGAAGACGCGTTGGTGGTGGTTTATGAATTGCTCGCGCGGTTAGCTCCGGGTGATAATGCGGCGCATAATTGGTTGGCCAAGGCCTACGAACGGCGGCGTGATCGTGATGGCGCAACCCAGCAGTTGCGGCACATCGCGGCGGCTCAAGAACGCGCCGGTAATATTGGCGCCCTGGCCAATACGTTGGAACGCATCGTGGAATTGGGCGGCAATCAAACCGAAGTCTTGGTGCAACTGGCGAAGGTTCGCACTCGCCTGGGCCAAGATACCGCTGCTGGAATCGCCTGGGTCGCCGCCGCCGATGCGGCGATCATTCTTGGCGCGCTGAAAGATGCGCGCGCCATGGTTGCCGCCGGAATTGAAGCTGCTCCAGGATATTTGCCGCTGCGGGTTCGACAGGCACAAGTCGCTAGTCGTGAAGGTGAACATGCGGCGGCAATTTCTGCATTTCGCTCAGCCGCCGACTTGGCGATGGGCATTGGTCAGCTGGATGTCGCGCGTTCGTCGTTGGTCCAATTGCGTCGCCTGCGTCCAGACGATCTGATGATTCGCATGCAACTGGCGGAAGTCGCCGAACAGCTGAAAGACGACGAGACCGAACGCTTTATGCGCGATGTGGTGCGCTGCGCGGTACGCGGCAATAACCAAGGCACGGCGTTGCTATACGCTCGTCGTCGAGTCGCCTACGTTGGCCAACCTGCCTTTGAAGCCCGTACGGAATTGATCGAATTACAACGGCGCACCGGCGATCATGCGGGCGAGTTGCTCAATGGCCGCGAGCTGCTGGAACAGCTGCTCGAACATGCCGAAATCGAGAAAGCCACCGAACTGATCCAACGCCTAGTCGCCAGTAATCCGCGTAATGCTGACTTGGTGTTGCAACTTGCCGACCTGCACGCGGCGGTTGACGATCTGCGCCAAGCTGGTCGTTATTATCGCTATGCGGTTACCTTGTTCCAAGTCGAGAATCGACTGCCAGAAGCATTGAAGGCATTGGATCAATTAGCCGAATTGATCCCCGACGATGAGTCGATTCCACTCGCACGCGCAGCTTTGGAAAAAGCCCAGGTCGTCGATTGGGAAGCCATTCGCGTTTCATTGACGCAAGATCAGCGACGTCGCTTGGCCAACGAAATCGGTTCCGGCCGCGTCGAACGTCGCCCCTCCGGTTTAACCCAGGTATTGCCGACCATAAAAGAATGACGCACGGTTACCTGCGGTGGAAGTGTGAATTTCTATGGCGGTTTCCAGGTTTAATCTGGATAGGTAAAGGTCATTTCCTGAATCACGTCTGGATGCAGTGAGAGCGCGACCGGACAAGCGTGCGCGATCTGTGCGATTTTTTCGCGGGCATGAATGGGGATGCCCGTTGGCATAGTGAATCGTGCCACTAAGCGGGCGATGCGCCGTGGTGGCGTGGTGGTCATATGTTTTTCCACCTGCGCGCGGATGCCGGTGAGGGCGATTCCGTCGTTGCGGGTTTGAATCGCTATGGTGGTGATAATGCAGGTTGCAAATGCGGTTGCGGTGAGATCCGTGGGCGAAAAAGTTTCGCCACGACCGTGATTATCTTTCGGCGCATCGGTAGCGATGACGGTATGGCTGGGGCCGTGGGTGGCGCTGCAACGAAGTTCGCCGTCATAAGAAATCGTGAAAGTGACCATGAGGTTCTCGTGGTTGGGTGGTTATCGGCTAGGAAGGTGACTAAGAAGGTAAGCCCAACACCAGGGCGGCGGTGAGCCAAAGAATGGCTTGCAGGATGAGTACGCGATTCAACCAGCGTGCAAGTTTTTGCCCTGGGCCAGTCGTCGAATCGGTACCTCCGGCACAGATGATCGAACCAATGGTCGCGGCGGTCCACAGTGCCCATGGCTCGGCGCCAAATAGGGCGAGCAGCAACACGGGAATTTGGATGAGTTGGACTAAACCGAAGCGCCACAGTCGCGGAGCGAGCGTGACATCGACGTTGGTTTCAGGGTTCACGGAAATTCCTCAGGATCCAACAGCAGCAGTAATTCGGCAGCCGCGTGCTCAGGATCGTTGGCGCGGCATAGGGCTCCCGCGACGGCGGCACCATGGGGCAAACGCGGCTTGAGCACGGCGATGCGCTCCGCATTTAAACCACCGATGGCGTAGCTCGGACGTCCCTGTGGTGATTGCAATCGCGCGCGCACGGCGTCGAGCAATCCTGGCCCTCGTTCAGGTTCATGCGGCTTGGTGCTGGTGGCGAACATGGGCCCAAGGCCGAGGTAATCCGCGCCAGCAAGTAAGCCGCTTTCGACTTGTTCGGGCGTATGAGCAGAAATTCCAATGGCACACGACGGGCCAACGACGGCACGCGTGTCAGGCAACGTCAGATCATCTTGTCCAACGTGGACGCCGTCAGCAGCGATCGCACGGGCGACGGCGACGTGGTCATTAACGATGAAGAGTGCCCCGGCCGTACGGGCGGCGTCTTGCACGCGCAGTGCGAGTTCTTGATAAGCCCGTTGAGTGAGATTTTTTGCACGCAATTGCACGGCGCCCGCGCCACCGCGTGCCACCGCGCCAGCGACTCGTACCGGGTCATCGGTCAGGCTGGTATCGATGAGCGCGTAGAGCCGAATTTGATGCAAGCGCCAGGCGGGCAGACGCGCGAGCATCCCAGTTTCTAGGCGATACAACGCATAACGCGTCGCTTCCATCTGGCTCGCACAGGGCAATAAACCCGCCAGTTTGCAGCCTTCTTCGGCAGCGCGGAGGGCCTCTTGCGCACGCGCAGCATTGGCGCGAATCAGATCGACCAAACGGGCGCGCTGCATTTCATCGTTGGCGGTGATGGTGGTACCAACATCGCCAGCCGTATCGCGCGCAGCGATGGCGGACGGTGGAATCGCGGCACGCAAGTCATGCCGCTGATTTTTAGCGAGTTCGGCTAAGGCGCGGTCGTCTAATAAAAAACGCGCCACATCTTCAAGCACGCGCAGGCCTTCGGCCGCACGATTGCCGTTCGCATCTAAAAGCCGTTCGAGATCACGACGCATGCCAGCCCTTTTTTTTCAACCAGCTGCACAGCGGTGAAAGGTCACCCAGGCAAACGGAGCAAATAACCAGCTTCATTGTGGCGGCGGTACGCGCACCGCAGGGCGCACCATGGTGACGTAGCCGGTTAACCACGGCCAGAAGAATTCACGCGCGACGATGCGACAGGTTGCCGCAATCGGTACGGCCAAGATTAATCCCAAAACGCCTAAGAGTTTTCCGCACAGCAGCAGGGCAATGATCAAGGTGACCGGATGCAGCTCGACCTCGCGGCCCATAATGGTCGGGGTCAGCACGACGGTTTCTAACAGCTGAACCACCACATACACCGTGATGAGAAGACCAACGGTCACGCCGGTTCCGCCATCTAAGCCAGTCATGATTAACGCGGGCACTAAAAAGAGTAATCCCGCCAGTGGGATGGCAGTGGCCAAGCCAATGAGCAAACCAAAGAGTGCGGCGTAAGGCACTCCGGTTCCGGTTAGGCCAACAGCCAAGAAACCGACGTAGGTCAACAGCGCACAAATCAGCGAGACGATCAGACGACCACGAAAAAACGCCGCGACGACTTTTTCGATATCACGCAAAATGCGAATGAGTTGGTCGCGGTGCCACATGGGTAAATATTGCCGAACGCCATTACGAATGGCAGGCATGGCGAGAATCAGAAAGAACGCATAAATCGGCACCAACAAGATATCGAGACTCAAAGACAGTACTTGGTCGACGCCCGTCAGGCCGCTGGTAGCCCAGCCACCTAGACGTCCAGGCAAAGTATCCAGTTGAGTGTTCATTTCGCGTTCGAGATTTTGCACGACCGGCGCAATCCATTGCGATGAGCTGTCATCGCCGCGTATTTCGCTGAGCAATTCACGAGCGGCCTGTTGGCCTTCACGTTCGCCTTCGCCCAAACGCCCAGCAAAGGCGAGCGCAATTTTACTGACATCTTCTGACGGTACGATTTGCAATGATGAGCGCACTCGATCACTCATGCGATGGAGTGGATCATCGAGCATGACCTCTTTGCCGTGTTGCACTAAGCGCCATCCCGCAAGTAATTCATTGTGTTTAGCGGCGTAAGCTTGGCCGGCGGTCGCAAGATTGCGCATCCAGCGTTCACGCACCTCGGGCACTAATTTGCTATAGGCGTCATCGACGGCGGCTCGGCTGGCACCTGGCCACGCAGAATTCCAGGACAACGGTGCGTCGGCAGCAGGATCTTTGCGCAGGGCTGCTGGCCACAAATCTACCGAGCGATTGTCGCGGGCTGCCGACAATGCCAGATCAATGGTCGCCCGTTCACTGGCCGTTTCATTGAGGTACAGCACTAAAAAAGAGCGTCCTCGGTGATCAATTTCGAGCTTCGCAAATTGGCGTAGCTGGCCTTGCCGCTCAGCGATCCAATTCAACGCACTGGCAAACATCCCTTTTTCATCGTAGCGATTATTGCCGTTGGCATCCTGATACGGTTCGCCCTCATCATAGCGGCCATCGCGATTGATGTCGGTAAACGGCTCGCCCTTGAAGACGCGTTCTGCCATGCTGCTCGATTGACGCACCACCGTTGGGACGACCAACATGACCGACAGAGCAAGGGTGACGCAAAATAACCCGAACAATAATCCAGCGGCGATGCTGCGCGGTACCCGCACCCGCAGCGTCAACCAGTCCACCACCGGAGTCAGAACGTAAGCGATAGTGAAACCGATCGCCACCGGGACCAGCACTTGTTTAAGGGCACTGATAATCGGCAAGGTGATGGACGCGGTTTCGCGCAACGCCAACGAACACATGGCGACGGTGGTCGCAATAAGGAGCACTCGCACCCAGGGATGGCGCAGCAGAGGTTCCATGAGTTACGCCACGTTCGGACAAAGACGCTGGCGTGAACGCTGAGTCAACGCGTCACCAAAGTCAGGCCCCCGAATGAAATCTTCCAAGCGATCGGATGGCTGTTTGCTGAATACTCCAACCTCAATCAGGGCGAAAGTAATGCGTCCGACATCTTCGGCGCATTTAACTCCCCATTCGCGCAGCACTAATTCCGCCATCAGGCCGAAGCGAGTGGTGGCAAGATCAAGTACCCCCTCAACCAATTCGTTGGCCATCAGGTGGCGGTTTTCGCGTTCGCCAGATTCCTTGCCAAACAGGCGCGCCGCGTGACGCAAGCTCTCACCAACAAAGGCAAATGCTTCGGGGGTGTAACCATCAGAGGCCTTGGCCAGCGCATCAAGATCAGGCAATTCAGACATGGCGGAGGATTCTTGCCGCGACCAGAAAGCCGCAAGGTTGAACCCGCCTGGGGTTGCAACGGTGCGATCAGGTAGGGCTGGCATCGCGTGAGACCTGCCCATTCGTAAGCCTAGAAAACGCAGTAGAGAACCATTTTACCGCTAAGCCGCCAAGAGCACAAAGGACTTACAGCAAAATCAAGCTTCACCTGTTTAGTGAAGCCATTGATCATCTAGATTTTGATTTATTTTTTTTCTTTTCTTAGCGTCTTTGCGCCTTAGCGGTGGAAGTTTGAATTCCTACTGCGGTTTTTAGGGTAAGAAGACTTTACGGCGGGCCTTTGGTCCAGATTTCCAGCGAGCGCACGCGGCTGCCTTTGGGCAGAATGAGTTCGATCAGTGCGGGCGACCCGGCGCGCAGGCCGCGATTGTTTTTGAAACGATGTTCTTTGATCCCACCTGCGATGGGCCGCCATGCGCGGATTTCGTCAGGCTTCAGTTCCAGGAAAAGGTTGAGGTCATAATTCGTGCGGTTGGGTGCAAGTAATTCGCTGTGCAATTCTTCGGCAGGTTTCTCGTCTTCACGTGTCATCAACGACAGTTTGCCTTGGCCTAAAGTCCACGTGGTGCGGTGGCGCACGTCTTCGTTTTCTTGTACCGCTAATTGGAAGTCATCGCTGGTCGATAGACGGACGATGCAATACACGTTGCCGGTGCCATAGGGTCGCAGCGACAGGGTGGTTTTTTCGTAGGTCAACAGTCCGTCAGTGCCTTCGAGTGACCACTGTGGATCGACGGCTCGGGCGGCGATTTCGAGTTGTTCTTTCGCGGCATTGCGGTCTTGCGCGGTGAGTACGCCGCCATTTGGCAGTGGACCAGCGAATTGAACGCGCAGCCAACGACTGCTATTGAGCCGAGCGAGCAGATCTTGTTGCCGTTTACGCTCTTCCGGATAGCGGTCTTTCGATAGGGGGCGCAGGTATTCATCAATCGTCGGAATGATTTTTAGCTCGTCACGTTTCGGTTGTGACTGACGGCGTTCTTCGACCGCTAGGACAACTTTTTCTAAAGCGTCGAGTTGAGTTTTTAAGCTCCAACGAGTTTCGTCGAGCGCGCTGCGTGTCCAAAGGATCAAGGTGACGAGCAATGCCGCAGCCATCAATATGCCACCGCCCCAAATCAACTTGGGTCGACGGCGCAATTGGAAACGGATCCAGCTCTTCGCCTTTACCCGCCCTAAGAAGGGAATGCGTTCTCCGCGAGCAAAGCGGTCCAAATCAGTGATGAATTCGCTCATCGCTTGATAGCGATTTTCCATGTTGTGCGACATGGCTTTCAAAATGCAGCGCTCTAACGACGGCGGGAAATCGAGTTTGTATTCACGCGGCCAACGCGGTTCGTAGCGTTCGCTGCGAATGGCCGCCAAGCAGGTGTCGCGGTCAAGTTTGTGTGAATAGGGCAAGCAACCCTGGGTCGACATTTCATACAACACCACGCCCAGTGAATAAATGTCACTGCGATGATCGACGCGTTTTGCGTCGGTGGCTTGCTCTGGCGACATGTAGTCGAGCGTGCCGATGATTTGTCCGGTCCGCGTCAGGCCGTCGGTTTGATCAATTTCTTTGGCGATGCCGAAGTCGGTCAGCAGTGGATGTTCAATCGGCCCAAGAATATTTTCTGGTTTCAGATCGCGATGAATGATGCCGTGGCGATGGGCGTGATCGAGTGCCGTGGCAATGCAGCGCACCACATACACGGATTCCAAAATCGTGAGCTTGCAGTGGTCATACGTGCGCGTCGCCAGATCCATGACCATAAAGGCCACGTCGCGGTATTTGCCGCGATCAAGGTCAAGTCGTCGCGCCGGTCCCTGATGTTCATCAAGGCCACCGTTGACCGCATGAACCGTGACGATGTAGGGATGATCGCCCAGTCGTTGGGCGACTTCGGCTTCCATTAAGAAACGTTTGTGCCCCGCCGTGCCATTGCGGGCGTTGCATACCTTGATGGCGAAATGCGCATCGGGCGGCAAATTGGTGCCCAACATTTCGCCAGCCAATAACGCCTGATCGTTGCGCGAGATCGCCGCTAATTCCTGACGAATCATGTCGCGTTGTTCGATGCCGTAACGCAGCGACAGCAAGTGAATGTAGTCGTATTCCGCTTCGTAGACCTCGCCCATGCCGCCACGGCCAAGTCCGCGTACCAATCGCCACAGACCGAGCGTCTCGCCCACCATGGGATAATCGTGCTCGTCAGCGCGCGAAGACTGCGGCGAAGGCGGCGAAGACTGTGGCACTGCGGCAGAAGCGTCGGCCATGCGTCCCTTGGGTCGGTTCCGTGGTAGGAAAAAGCGCCTCGCAATGGCAACGCCGTACAATGCGGCACCGCCTGCAGCAGATGGCGGCGCACTATGGGTGCGCGAGTGCGAGAGGTCAATTGCCCCTCTGCGCGGATTGCGAGGACAGATGCGAGGACAGGCGCGATGAGGTTGGGCAGAGCGATGGTGTGGCTCCCGATCTTGGCCACCAACAGGTGTCGGTTTAGGAAGTGATCCCGCCCGTCCGGGAGTTTCCTCTTGGCCACTCGGCCTTAGCTCTGATCATCCGGCGCCCCGGAGGTCTTCGCATCATGAATTCCAGCATTGAAGCCCTGCTCGACCTCCAAGTGATCGACAAAAAGCGGCTGACGCTGAAAAGGGCTCGTGAACAACAAAACGGCCAGGTCGATGATGCCGGCAAGGCGGCCACTGTCGCCGCTGCCACCGCCGTCGCCGCTACGGCCGAAGTCGAAAAACTGGGCGCATTGATTCGCCAATATACCGCTGATGTCGCTCGCTGTGACGTCACCGTCGCCGAATTACGTTCGCAGCAGATGAATGCCAAGACCAACAAAGAATACATGGTCATCATCAATGGTATCGAAGCTGCCAAGCTCGAAAAAGCCAACCGCGAAGCCAGCGTCAAAGAGCTGAGCGCGAAGATTGAAGTTCTTGAGGCCAAAGCCAAGACCGCGAAGGATCAAGCGTCTGCGCTGACCGTCACCGCCAATGATGTCAAATCAACCAACGCAGCGGCAGCTAAGCCAACCGAAGAAGAACAAGTTCTTCAGAAGCGCTATGACGAGATCCGCGGCACGATTGACCCTGCTTTTCTTGAGGCCTACGAGCGTTTAGTGAAGGCCAATCACAAGATGCCGCTGATGCGCATCGACCCCAAGAACCGCAGTACGGCCTACGGCTCCATTATTAGTCACAACATGATCGAACAGATTCGCATGGGCAAATTGGTGATCGAACGTGGCAGCAACGCGATCATGTATTTGGACGAAGTGGCCAAGAAGAGTCTCGTGAAAGATCAATCCGACGACTGAACCGCTTGGTTGGCCTATGATCCCGCGTGGCTCTGTGCAATCTCAGCGACACGGAATTCCAATATGATTCAAACTACAACAAAATTCTTCATCCTCTTTGCGATCTCCGTCTCGACAATCTTTCCTGTTGACCAAAGCGACGTGGTGGGATCCTGGCTGGTCAATAAAGAACAGACGAATACTAATTACAGAAAAACGCTTTCCGATATGCTTCTCGCTAAAGCAAAGGAATCTGGATTAGACAGAGACGAAAAGACATTGGCCGTCATTAATAAAGAAACGCGGGCCGTCATTGCCCCGGATATGCTATTAAACTGCCGCTTTGTCTTTCGTATTGATGGAAGTGCGACGTCCGATTGCATTGACGGGACATCCAGGGATGACGGAACCTGGACCATCGAAGGCGATATGGTCGTACTGCAGCAACCTAAGAGCTCCTGGAAATTAAAGCTAGTTGATGGCCGTCTCGTTCCGCTTCTTGACGTCCTCAATGTGCTAGTACTTGAACGAAATAAAGACTAACAGGAACATGTTATCCATCATGGTTGCTAACGGTCTATCCAGTCGCTGCACGCGAGCGGACAACGGATGATTTCTTTGCTTAGCAACACTTTCTCGTCCGCCCCGTGACCTTGATGTTGGGTATTGGTGTTGAGTGGATGTTATCGCTTACCCATCGGCATAGTTTTTTCGCCGATGGGTGCTGAAATCAGCGATAGAATGTCATGGCCCGTTGGTTGTTGGGCCATTGAGAACTCTGTGGTGAGAGCGTGAATTTTTACTGCGTTTTTTGGTTCAACACGGCGGTACGACGAGTGTACAGGTCTGCCCTAGCGGGCGCGCAGGTCCTGGTTGGCTTGTCGATTTTGCTCACCAGGATTTAGCTATGCTTACCGCGAAATTATTGAGTTCTGTTCAACCATGGTGGTTGGGACTCCTGGCCATGTGCTTGATAGGGGGACTTGCCCAGGCAGCCGATGCGGGCAAAGGGCCACGAACCACCATTCCCGAAGAAAAGGATCGTGGGCGGCATGATGGGTTTCTTACGGTCGCCAAAGCTGGTGGCGTGGATCTGCTCTTTACTGGTGACTCGATCACGGATGGCTGGCGCGCTGAAGGTAAATCCATCTGGGATAAATATTTTGCGCCGCTGAAAGCCGCCAATTTCGGTATCAGCGGCGATCGCACGGAGCACGTCATCTGGCGCTTGCGTCACGGTGAACTGGAAGGGATCCAGCCGAAGTTGGTGGTGCTGATGATTGGTACCAACAACGGTGATTCGGCAGAAGACGTGGCGCTTGGTATCAAAACGATTATTCACGACATCAATCAACGTTCGCCAGTGAGTAAGATCTTACTCCTTGGTATTTTCCCACGCGGCGAGAAGCCATCTGGGCGCGAGAGAAACGATCAGGTGAACAAGATCATCTCTGCTTACGCGGATAATCGTCGGATCGTTTATCAAGATATTGGCCAGAGCTTTCTCACCGCAGATGGCACCCTGGGTAAAGATATCATGCCGGATGCACTCCATCCCAACGCCAAGGGCTATCAGATCTGGGCAGATGCGATTATTGATACGGTCAAAAAGATGCTGCAAGAAGATCCGTCGCGATTGGTGCCGAATTTTACCAAACCAGCGACCATCGCCAAGGTGGCCAAGTTGGAGGAAGTGATCGTCAGTGGAAAAGTTGGCACCGGCGCAAAGTCGCTGGAAAAACTGCTAACGGATAAAAATGAAAAGACCGCCGAGGCAGCCACCGCGAGCATGGCGGTAGTAACCGCGTGGAAGGACGGCATTGATGCCGAAATCACGCGATTACGTCAGGAAGGCGACGTATTTGCGGCGAATGAATTCGCCAGCGGCATGACCGTTGCCTATGCCGGCGGCGATACGGCCGTAGTGAAAACCTACAAAGATCTGGCGACCGAACTCAAAAAAGATCCAGCCTACGCCGCTGGCCAAGCATTTCAGAAGCTCAAAGCATTCTCTTATGTCGAACGCAAAGACTCACGCTTTGCCAAAATCGTCGAAGGCTTCGTCAAGAAATTCCCCGACGGATATTATGCCAAGCAAGCTCAGACGCTCATTCTGAAGGAGTGATCTCCTTCCGTTGACTGTTCCGTTAGCCCCGTCGTTTTCGCGGTTCGGTAACGGTTTACGATCCTTCCCGTTTCAGCATTGGCAATTTATGCAAAGCGCTTGATCATTTCTCGCGTCACCCTTTTCCCGAGGAGTCTATCGTGGTCAAAGAACAAAAAACCAGTCGTGAAACCAAGAAGGCGCCAGCCAAAAGCATGAAGGAGAAGCGCGCTGCGAAAGCCGCGAAAAAGTCGAAGTAAAGTCGACGTAAAAGGCGGATGACGGTGGAGTGAAAACCTGCTATCCGCTATTCGGCAAACGCCAGCTGCGCGAACCCGCAAAGCTTGCAGATAAGTATCAACGACAAGACCCGGCGCATCAGCGCCGGGTCTTGTTCTTTGATCCGTAAAGATCGCAGATTAGCGAGCGTATCCGCCGCCGCCTGCACCAGCGCCGCCAGCGCGAGGACCACCCTTGGCGCGCTCTTCGGCCAAGCGGACGGTGACAGCGCGGCCGTCGATCTGGGTACCGTTGATGGCGGTGATGGCCTTCTGGCCAGCGGCATCATCGGTCATGGTGACGAAGCCGAAACCACGGCTTTTGCCGGTGTCGCGGTCGTTCACGATCTTGGCACGTTCAACGTTGCCATGAGGTGAGAAAAGGCCGGTCAGACGAGCATCGTCGATCGACCAGGAAAGATTGCCTACGTAGAGTTCCAACGGAATAACCTCGGGATGGACGCACAAGGCGTCCTCTGGTGACGTGTTTAAGACGTCGGGGTGGGCGCTACCCGCGCCCAGGGGTATGCCGGCATCGGGCCGACAGCCTGGGCAAACTAGTCAGGTGCATGACCGGGTCCTAGACAATAATTTTCTCGACCATCTCATCGACCATCTCGATGTGCGAGTAAAGGTGCGAGTAAAGGTGCGATAAAAAAGCGCGAACCATCTTTCGTCACATCATCACGACCAAGCAAGGTGTGGCAATTTCAACGGAGCAGGGCATTTTTTCGCCATGACCCATTACCTGCGGCAGTTGTTGTCTCTCCTTCCTCTCCTGGTCTTTTCTATTGCTCTGTCTTCTTGGACCACGGTTCAAGCCGCAGACCTCGTGTGGCCAGGAGAAAAAGTCGATACGTGGAACGGCTTTACTCGTCACCTGTTTGAAGTCGATGGCTGCAAAGCCTGGGTGGTTGAGCCGAAAACCGCATTGCCAGGAAAACCATGGTCGTGGTGTATGGCATTTCCTGAACATAACGTCAAAGAAATGACCACCCCTGAATTGTTGGCCGCCGGTTTTCATTACGCGTACATTGAAGTGGGAAATACGTTCGGTTCTCCAACGGCAGTCAAACATTTTGTGGCATTTCACTCCGCCATGGTGGAGAAAGGCCTCGCCCCCAAAGTCGCACTCGTCGGCATCAGCCGTGGCGGACTGTGTGCGTATCGTTTCACCAGCGAAAACCCTGAAAAAGTAGCCATTATCTACGGCGACGCGCCAGTCTGCGACTTCAAAAGTTGGCCCGCCGGTAAAGGCAAAGGTAAGGGCAGTCCAAAGGATTGGGCTGAGCTTCTTACTTCATATCATTTCGCCGACGAAGCCGAAGCGTTAGCCTATACGTTTAATCCCATCGACATTCTGCCGGTCTTGGCCACAGCAAAAATCCCACTGATTCATGTCGTCGGCGATAAAGACGACGCCGTCCCCGTAGCCGAAAACACCAGTATCGTCGAACAACGCTATCGTGCTTTAGGCGGCGTAATCGAAGTCATCCATAAACCAAACGCAGGCCACACGCACGGCCTGCCAGACTCAACGCCGGTGGTGAAATTTATTATGGAACATTCGTTGAAGCAGTTTGAAAAGCCGAAGAAGCCAACGAAATAACCTGGGCCCGTCTCAAGGTGCATTATCAGCAACAGCCGAAGTGCCTCGGTTGTGTGTTGGTCACGCACAGGGGAATGTAGGGGAATATGAGCTCACTGACTCAATCATGAATCACGAATTTTCAAAGTGCCATGTTCTAAGCTCGTACGGCAATTTGTTTTATCACTGGATTTGAGTTCGTTCGTTCAGCTCTCAAACAAGTATGCCAACCGTACCGAACATCGGCGAAGCTCGCGTCCACGTCACAGAAATAGGCCGAAAGAGCGGCAATTTATCATGCTCAAAGTCAGCGTTGAACTGGGTGAAATGTTGATGCTGGTCAAACGAAAAAGGCATGCTACACCGCGCGCCTCTTTCGGATCGTCAGCCGCCCTTGTCACGGTTAATAATTAATATCGCACGGAGCTCCCTATGTCTATTTTATCGTATTCGGCCTTTGTTTACCGTGCGTTCATGGCAGCGATCTTATCGCTGAGCATCCCGTATCGTTCTGTCACTTTTCGTCCGTCAGGTGGAGGCCTCATGTTGCGTACCCTCATCCAAATCGTGCTCGTCTTGATGGTATTCGCTGCAGCGCCCTTGCGCGCTGTAGATCCGACCATCGCCTTCACGGTCACCAGCAACGGTCAGCCGGTCAGCGCGGGTCAGACCGTGAGCGGCATGGTGAATATCACCGTGACGGCGACCAACGCTGTCGACATGCATGTGGCGACGTACGGCAACATGATCTTCCTGCCGTTCAATGAGCCTGGTCACCGGGCGGACACTCCGGTGTGGAGCCACACCACGCAGATCGATACGCGGCGGTTCTATGACGGTGAGAATCTGCTGAGCGTCCACGTGCATCCGCACAACCATCCAGGGGAAACGTACATCGCGGATTTCACTTTTGGGACCTTTAAACTGGTCAGCGAAAACAGTAATCCAGCGCCTAATGGGGATCGTCTGCTGCCGTCACTCGACATTGATATTGGATGGGCGCCAAATGTATCGGACGGTGAATCCTACTTGTCCGGTGATGCTTCGGTGGTGGATGACAAGACCTCATCCGGTGTCGGTCGCGATTCGACGACGGCGGCTCCGGTCCAGATCATTGCCCATCTCTGGGAATCGGTTTTGGGTCGATTCCGGTGGAGCGATCAAACGCCTCCGTTTGGGGACGGGAAATTGGTGTCCAAGTGCCACTTACGTCCGTACCAACGCGACTACGAATTCGATGCTAAGGTGGTATTTTTCTTCACCGATGGAGCTGGCCGGGCAAGCTATGCCACGCGCGCCTTCCGCATGCCTGCTTTGCCCGCCACGCCAGGTGTTGACCTGCCGCAGCCGATGCTTGATGCGAAGATCCTCGGTCTCGGAGATGGGGATACCTTGCGTGTACCCGACGGCGGGACGGCACCGTTGTACGTCCAGGTTAGCAATCTGACGCCCGGGGTGTTGACCTATTCCGAGATGACCACCTGGATCGGTAATCGTGCGGTCACGGTGACCGATCTGCTTCCCTATTTCCATGCCCTCCAAGAAGGTACCAACAGCGTGATCGTGGAGGTTCCGATTCCAGCGGATGAAGTGCAGCGTCTTCAGGCGGCGCGCCAGGGTGGTGAGATGAGCACGGCGGTACCGATCTGGGTCGATTTGAATCAGAAATTATTGAACAATCCAAATCTGCCAGTCTCGTCGCACATCCACCTCAATAGTGTGCGTACGACCAGTTACCCATGGCCGTATGGAAACCCAACGGTGGTGATCCAAAAGCCTTGGAACAATAGTGGTCACTGGACTGGAACCACCCTGGTCGCGCGTTATGATCAATGGGGACCGTTGCCATCCGGCTACCGAGTGCGTTGGAAACTGAACAGCGGATCGTGGCAGGTGGATGACGGTGATGGACTGATCTCCCTTAGTGGTTTGACCGTTCAAAGCCATCGCCTGGAAGTCGAATTGACGGATGCGGC
>JANMYZ010000402.1:0-6278 GCA_031382605.1 Planctomycetota bacterium
CCGGTGTTTTGCGATGTACTGCTGGCTGACGAACTCAATCGCACGCCACCACGCACCCAGGCAGCGCTGCTCGAAGCGCTCAGCGAAGCGCAGGTCACCGTCGAGGGCACGCCCAAGCCACTCTCGCCACAATTTTTCTGCGTCGCGACCCAAAACCCGTTGGACCACGTTGGCACCTACGCCTTGCCAGATAGTCAGCGCGATCGTTTCCTACTCGCCTTTCGCTTAGGCTACCCCGACCTTGATGCCGAGTTCAATTTGCTTGGCCACGATGGTGCGGAAGCCGATTTAGCGCGCGTCAAACCAGTGTTCGATCAAGCCACTGTCACCCGACTGCGCACGTTGACTCGGGCCGTCACCGTCGAAGACAGTGTGCGCCGTTACTTGCTTGAGCTGGTGCGAGCAACCCGCCAAGCAAAGAATCTTATTCAAGGTGCAAGCCCACGCGCGGGTCTTGGTCTGCAACGCGCCGCGCAAGCGCGCGCCATGATACAGGGTCGCAACTTTGTGATCCCAGAAGATATTCAAGCCCTGGCGGTGGCGGCACTTTCTCATCGCGTCAGCGCGCGCGCGGGGCAACAAGCTGACGTGGTTATCAATGGTTTGCTCGAAGCCGTCGCGGTGCCTAGGTGATAGCGGCAAACGCTGCGCTCAAAGCCATCACCACGGTGGTGAAAAATGACCCTGCGTTGCCAGGGCCTAATTTACGCGTGCGACTGACGTTGCTCGGCTGGCTGGTGTTGGCCGAATCCATTTTACTAGCCGCCACGTTATTTATTCCCAGCATGCAACCAAAACCATTGGGAGCAGCTCTCGGCCTTGGACTTTTTATTGCCCTTGGTCTGGCTATCTGGCGCACGCCGCGTTCACTCAATGGCGTGCGTGGAGTATGGATTTTACCGGCCAGCGCGCACGCCGGCGAAGAGGTCACGGTCGGCGCCGCGCTAGTTGCCAGCCACGGTGCGCCACCATTGATTCTTGAAGCATGGCAACCGTTGGTGCGGCGATTTGAAGTCATGGCACGCCTCACCGGACTCGATCGTTTACCGACTAGGCCATCGTGGGCGACGCGTTTTCCGCGACGTGGAATGAATCGTCTGCCACCGCTCACCGTCAACACCGTGCAGCCGTTCGGCTTGATCTCTGCGGAAGTTGAAATCGGCCCCGCGAGCGAATTTCTCGTCCTGCCCACGCTTGGCCGTATTCGTCGTGAATTACGCACGCGGCTGAATCGCTGGCTAGAAGCCCAATCGATTACCAATGAAATGGGCGACGACGAACTGGCTCGACTACGCGATTACCGCGCCGGAGATCATCCGCACCGCATCCATTGGAAAGCCAGCGCGCGTCACCGCACGTTATTAGTCGCCGAACGGCATGCGCCCGGTTGCCGTCGCCTTGCGTTAGTCGTGGATACCAGCACCGGAGCCGATGCGCGTAAGCTGGAGCGACTGATCTGCGTGGCAGCAACGTTAGTCGATCATTTCACCAGTGAAGGCTGGGTCGTCAGTCTGCATGGCCATTTCGCACCGTTAGGAGTCGATGGCCAGCGCCTGCGCTTGCTGGAAACCCTGGCGCTCGCTGGCGCCACCAATGGCGCTCTGATCGACACCGTGCCGCCCAATCGCACCGCCGTCGTTTTGGCGCTCAATCCCATCGATCTCTCCACGCTGATGCCCAAGCCCATGGTGCTGTCACTCGACGAGTGCGAGCAATTGGTGTGGCTCCCACGAAGAATGCGCTGAGCGTTCGCATGACGCCATTATCCATCACTCATCTCGGTTTCTTCGCTGTCATCGCGCTGTACCTGTGCGCATTTCACGGGGCTGGCCAAGCCTCGGTGGTGGCGCTTTTTCTAACCGGCGTTGTCGCTGAACTCTTACCGCGTGGATTGCGCCGGATTTTTTTACCGGAACTGCTGTTACTGCTCGGCATCGTCGGCTGCTGGCTGTGGTTGGTGCCGCGCCAAAATCCCGACGGAATCCACGCCGCTGCCGGCATGGCAATCACCTATTGGCTGCTGGTGCCAAGCCGCCTCGGTATGTTGCGCTGGGTGTTAAGTTTGGTGATTGTCGAACTGTTGCTGCAATCCCGGAGCGACAGCATGGCGCTTACGGCGTTAATCTGCGTGCCCATCGGGCTCGCCGCACTGGGCATCGATAGTTGGCTCAGCCATGCGCTTACCGCACGGGCCAGCGCCCGCATGCGCGCACAAAGCTCTTCGTCGTTCATGCGCTGGGCCATCGTCCCAACTGCGATGGCGATGTTCATCGCGATCACCGCTGGAACCTGGATGGTCAGCACCACGGCGCATCATCACGCTGCTGTATTCGCCAGCGAAGTACGCGCAAAAAAGCAGCGCCCATCGGTGGTCGTGGGACTTGAAGAAAGCATGAGCATCGGCCAGCACAACGCGGTTGATCTTGATCCGCAAATCGCCGCACGGTTATCCTGGGAAACTGGCCAAGATCCTTCCGGCACGGTGTATCTGCGCGCGATGTCGCTCTCGCAATTGATCCTTGATGGAGCAAATCTTTCTTGGATGCCGGAACGCACGAGCACCTTACAAAGTGCTCCGTCGCCGACCCACAACCCAATCCGCTGGGCACGCGTACTGCGCATGCCCAGTCGCAATGATGTCATCCTGCGTCCCGATGGTGGCGATGCGGTCGATCTTGATGGCTTGGTGATCGACGACGACGGCAATTACTATCGTCCACAATTAGGCGATGCTTTACGCAGCTACCGCGCTGACTTTGACGATGGTCAATTAGAAGCCGTTCCAGCTACCCTCACCCGTTATCGTTACCTGGATCCACGCTTGGAAAACCTGCCATGGGCAGAAATTGAAGATCCCCGCTGGCGTGAGGTCAGCCCTGAACGAGCCACCATTTTAATTCGCGAACGTCTGCATGAACGTTGCACCTACGCACTGAAAGATTTACCCTCACCCGCCAATGGCTACGGCGGCGTCATCCGCACATTCCTGTTCGGCGCTACGGCTGCCGAACGCAAAGGCCACTGCCAATACTTTGCCACGGCGGCGGTTTTATTGCTGCGTCGCGCGGGCCACACCGCGCGCTGCGTGGTTGGTTTTGCTAGTGATGAAATCGACGATCGTGGCGTGGTCTTCCGTGGCCTGCATGCCCACGCGTGGAGCGAAATCGTCAACGCCCAAGGCCGCTGGCAACGTTTTGATCCAACGCCCAATGGCGCCCGCAACCAGCTCATCACCGAAGGCGTAAATTTTGGACCCGATGGCAATGGAATCACGGGAGAAGAGCCGCAACCAGAGGATCTACTGGCCGTCCCAGATCCAGAAAAGTCATCGACTGGCGCGCTGAAAACCTACGGAATTCCAGCCTTGCTGGCGATCGGTTCAGTGCTTCTCCTGATCGTCATCGTCCATCTCCGCCGCGCTCCAAGAAAAATTATCGATCCGCACTTAGCCGAATTACAACGACGCAATGATGACCTCATCCGCCTCGCTCTGGCGCTGGGCGTGCCAGTGACGCCATCGACCACCCTCAGCGATGTGGCGATCGCACTCGAACGCCGCACAGGCGTGAACCTCAATCACCATCTGGACGCCCATTTAGCCGCACGTTATGGCAAAGGGCCCATGCCTGCGCCATGGCCACTCGACGCGCTGCGCCAAGGTGCGAAATCCCGTTCAGCAGCGGTTCAGAAGTAACCTCAATCACCAAGCATGCGTTTGAGTTCGGCTTCGTCGATGACGGTGACTCCCAGTTCTTTCGCTTTGTCGAGTTTCGATCCGGCTTCTTCTCCAGCGACGAGGTAGTCGGTTTTCTTCGACACCGAACTCCCAGCTTTTCCGCCGGCGGCTTTGATCAACGCTTCGGCTTCGCTGCGTCCGAGGGTTGGTAACGTTCCGGTCAGCACGAACGTTTTTCCGGCGACTCCGGCGACGGCGGCTTTCACGATTTGCTTGGCGATCAACGACACGCCTGCTTCGGCAAGACCTGCCAACGCGGCCACCACCGCTGGCGCGACCAATTGACGAAAGACGGTTTCTGCCGTGGTTTCATCGACTCCTGGCATCGGCGTGACACCCAACGATTCGCTCTCGGCTTTTTCCCCAGGGCGCAACTTTTTACGCACCGTCAGAACCGCCACGCGTTCACCAGCAAGATAATCATGAGCAAAAGTCAGCAGCGTCGTCCAGTCACCAAAGCGACCCGCAAAATCTTCGCTGAGTTTATTGCCTAGGCCGTGCAGGGATAATCCCGCCAACACTCTGGCTAAACCTTGCGCCTTCGACGCGGCTAAAGATGCCATCAGATTATCGGCATTCTTTCGTCCGAACGTGCGCTGTGTTCCTTTGACATCATCTTCCATTTGCAGTGGAGCCAAACGTTCGGCACTTAAAGCATAGAGATGATCAGGACGAGTGACGCCTAAGTGATCGACCACCACGTTGACGACCGCCGTTCCCAGCCCACGAATATCCATGGCATCACGCGAACCGAAGTGGCGCAGACGTTCGCGCACCTGATCGGGACACGCAAGGTTCGGACAGTAATGACTGACGTTTTCTTTGCCGCTGGGGTCCGGGCGGCGTTCGACCACGACGACGGTGGCACAGGTCGGACAGACGCTTGGCCACGGCAAGGCCATCGTCCCTGGCGGGCGTTTCGCCAGATCGACCCCAACCACCTGGGGAATAATTTCGCCCGCCTTTTGAATGATCACGGTATCACCAAGGCGAATATCTTTTGCGGCGAGTTCAGCGAAATTATGCAGCGATGCGCGCGATACCGTCGAGCCCGCGACAAACACTGGTTCTAATTCAGCAACTGGCGTCAAACGACCAGTTTTTCCCACCTGAACCGTCACCGCCTTCAAAATCGTGGCGCGACGTTCTGGCGGAAATTTATAGGCAATGCCCCAGCGCGGATGATGTTCGGTTTCACCCAGACGAGCATAACTCGCGGTGTCGTCGAGCTTCAGCACCATGCCATCAATATCGTGGTCCAGCGTCGGACGAACGGTGGTGTAATGCAGGCAAGCTGCGTACGCCGCCGCCATGCCCGCCACGCGCACCGATCCCGGATGCACCTGAAATCCCAGCGAGGTCAGCCAGGCCAAACGTTCAAACTGCGACGCCGGTAATGACATGCGATGCAAACCGGGCGGCACGAAATAGAGAAAACTGCGCACACCTTTGCCGCGCACCTCTTCGGCATCTTTTCTCTTCATCATCCCGGCACAGCCATTGCGCGGATTCACCAACGCTTTGTCGCCTGCCGCGATTAACCCACGATTCACCGCTTCGAACGCCGCGCGCGGCAAATACAATTCACCACGCACTTCAAAACGCCCACGCTCGGCCACCGTCACCGGTACCGCGCCAGAAGCCTCGACCTGCGCGGTGATCACATCGCCTTCAACGCCATCACCGCGCGTCGCCGCGCGCACCAGTCGGCCGCCATCATAAATTAAACTCACCGACATGCCGTCGATCTTCGGTTCCAACACCAACGGCAACAACGCTGCGTCGGCAAGATCCAGATCTTTGCGCCGTGCACGTTCCCATGCTTCCAACTTTCCCCACGACGTTCTTTTCAACCGTTCGCGCTCAATCGGTAATTGCGCCACCGGCACGTCCTCACCTTCCACCACAAATGCCCCAGCTTCGGTGTTAGCTTTTTCCAACGACAACATCGGCAGATCATGGCGCACAGTTTGAAAGCCATCACTGTGATCGCTGCCCGGTTTTTGCTGATGACGCTGATCCAGTGGAACATCAAGTTCATCCGCTAAGCGTTCGTAACGATCTTTTACATCATCATATTCTGCATCGCTCAGTTCGGGCGCAGCCTTCGCATAGTACAGCTGATCATGGTGTTCCAACTCAGCTGCTAAACGGGCAAGGTCAGTCGTGCGCGGATCATTCATGGCGGAAGGCTCGCGCCGTTTGAGCGCTCTGGAAGCATGTTCATTACCCATAACGTTGGGAGTTGTGGGTAACGAAGAGGTCTGTGGCCTGAGTTCTTCTTGGCGGTCGCACTGGTTTTAGTTTGCGAAAGCCCCCAAAGGGGGCGACGTAAGGCCAGCCCGGCGCTTCAGCGCCGGGAACCAACGGAAAAATTCATCAAAAGCCCCCAAAGGGGGCGACGCTTCGCCGAACGTGAAATGTCCTCCCACTAAAACTCATCGTCCCTCATGTCGCCGCCCAAATCCCCTTCCAGATGGAGCATGCCTTGGGAAATGACGTGATTCTGCGTCGCCCCCGTCGGGGGCTTTATTCACCAATT
>JANMYZ010000427.1:0-1663 GCA_031382605.1 Planctomycetota bacterium
TTTGGTGTCGCTCCGAACCTGACCTATCTGCCAGACCAAGGCTATGTGGGTTCAGACGTCATCAATTTTAAGGCCAATGACGGTACGGTAGATTCGAATACCGCTACGGTCACCATCACGGTGATCAATGCGCCTCCAACGGTGGCGACGGCTGCTGCGGCGACGGCAAATCCGGTCACCACCACGAACACGGCCCTGAGCGTGCTGGGCGCCAATGACTGCGGTGAATCCAATCTGACTTACACCTGGGCGACCACGGGCACGCCGCCAGCGGCGGTAACGTTTAGTGTGAATAATTCGAATACCGCCAAGGCCAGCACCGCGACTTTCACCAAGGTCGGCAGCTATGTGCTGCAATGCACTATGAAGGATGCCGGCAATCTGACCGCCAGCAGCAGCGTGACGGTGACGGTAAACCAGGTCATGACAAACATGGCACTGACCCCGACGACAGCGTCGGTGAATGCCACTCAAACGCGGCAATTTACGGCCTCGATAACGGATCAATTCGGTGCTGTTATGACAAGTCAGCCCACGTTTGCTTGGTCGCTGTCGGATTCGACCAGCGGATCGCTTAGCGCTACGGGGCTGTTCACCGCGAATTCCACGGGGGGTGGTCCTTACACCCTGACCGCGGCGGGCGGCGGCAAAGCGAAAACGGCAACCGTGTCGGTCGTCGCGGCAACTCTTCCGCTTGGTCCTTCGGGATACACGTGGTGCGCAAGCGAGAGCGGTAGCTTCGTCTTACCAGGGGCTAGCGACGTGGCGTATGGAGGTGGGGATAACAAGTTCAGCTATCTCTATAACAAGACCGGCACGATCGCCTTTACGAATGTAAATTTTGGCGGCGATCCGCTTCCCGGAGCTGCGAAGAACGGGTTCTACAAATTATTGATCCCCATGAACAAACCTCCGACCGTGGCAACGATTGCCGCTGCGACGCCCAACGTGGTGACTGGCACCACCGCAGCCGTGAGCGTCCTGGGTGCCGATGATGCCGGTGAAGCCGGACTGACGTATGCCTGGACGACGACCGGCACGCCGCCAGCGGAAGTCACGTTCAGCGCAAACCAGTCGAACACCGGCAAGGCCAGCACGGCGACCTTCACCAAGCCCGGCAGCTATGCGTTGCTGTGCACCATCAAAGATGCCGGCAACCTGACCGTGACCAGCGGCGTCACCGTGACGGTGCCAGAGGCGGCCTCTGCTGGTGGCGATGGCGGAAGCGCCAGTGCCAGCAGCGGCGGTGGTGGTGGCGGAGGCTGTGGCCTTGGCTCCGGCCTGGCGGGTTTGATCGGCCTGACGATGGCAATGATGGCGAGTCTGCGCCTGCGAAATCGTCAGCGGTAAGGGGCGAGCGAGCCAGCACGAAAAGATAAAAAAACGGCAAGAATAAAGGATCTCCGATGCGGCCCGCCCGCATCGGAGATCCTTTTTTGGTATCCTTCTCGTCTGCCGCATTTTCTTGATCTTGCAGGATAAGTCAGTCGCTGAAGGATGGCAACATGGCTCACCTTTGGATCGACCATATTTTAATTCAGGCCGCGACGTTGAGCGAGGCCAGCGACTTGGTGCTCGATCCGCTTGATGATGGTGCCCTTTTAGTGCGCGCGCGAATTGCTGGTATTTATCGGGATCTTCAGCGTTGCCCGGCGGAAGGCGC
>JANMYZ010000504.1:0-3667 GCA_031382605.1 Planctomycetota bacterium
GGCCGCTGGAATTTCTCCAGAAGTCATCGATGTCGACGTTTTCGCTTTATCAAATGCTTATGAATTGCTTGGTCCTGGCCCGCAGCCTGGCGTCGAAAAAAGCGCCACCGCGCTGATCGATATCGGCGCGAGCAAAAGCAACATCGCCATTGTGCAGGGCAATCGCCTGCTTTTTACCCGCGAAGTGTACCTTGCGGGAAATGAAATCACCGACGCCATCGTTCGTACGTTCAATGAACCAGCCGAAGATGTAGAGCGCATCAAGTCCGCCCCAGGCGAAGCGCTCGAAGCCTTGATGGATGCCGCCCTGCCAGCGTTTGAAGATCTGGCCAACGAGATCCGCCTGAGCTTTGACTACGTCGAAGGGCAATTCGAAGTGCAAGTTGCTGATCTGGTGTTGACCGGTGGTTCCAGTCAGCTGCCAGGTATTGCTGAAATTCTTGGCAATATTCTTGGTCGTCCGGTGCATGTTTTCGATCCGCTCGCTGGACTTGATCTGGTGCCGAGCAAATACGACATCAATGGTTTGGACGCCAATGGTCCATCGCTGACCGTGGCGCTTGGTTTAGCCGCGCACATTTTACAATTTGGTCAGACCGGACTTGGTGGCTCCAATTGCCACAACTGGCAGCCTCGCCAAGTGCGCGACGGCACCATCGTGCCCAAAGCGCCAGCGCCTGCACTGGTGCCTGCAATGCCTGAAGCGCCGATGACCCAACCGACCAGCGCTTTCGCCCGTCCACCAGCACCATTAGCGCCACTGCCGATGCCGATGCCGACTTCGCCAGCGCCAATGGCTCCGCCACTGCCGATGAGCATACCGCTCATGTCGTTGACGCCGCCGTCGGCAACCCCGGTATCGCACATGTCACAGGTGCTCGACCTCGATCAGCCGCTGGATGATGATGGACTGTCGACCGACGCCATTCTGAGCGATCCGACGCGCAGTGCGCTGTTGGTGGTGCTGGATGAAGATCAAGAGATGCCGCCAAGCGAACGTCACGAGCGCGGTACCACCAGTCGCCCATCGCAAGTGCTGAAGGTCGAAAGCTTCGAAGAGGACGACGACAAAGAAGAAAAATCTGGCGGATTGCCGGAATTACCGCGCTTATAAGCGACATCGAGCGTTCGTATCAGCATCGAGGGAGCGCCTAAGCGCTCCCTCGATGCATGTTACCGAGAGAGCATTCACCGCCGACGTGTGACGAAAATCGGCGAAAATGCCAGCTCAGCTGGACTGCCGCACATTCCTTACAAGCTGCCGCAGATCATGCCTGAGCTTTATTCCCTGCACCGCCTCACCCTTGCCGCCGCTGAAGAGCCGTTGTTCGCCGCTTTGGCCAACGCTGTTCCAGGCCTGTCGCGCCACCAAGCCCGTTTGGCCATCACCGCTGGATTGGTGAAAGTCGGCGGATCGGCGGTGCTGGAGCCGAAATATCTGCTGACCGCTTCCAGCAAGGTCGAATGCGATTTGCGTCATGGCATCAAAGCCGCTTTCAAAGCGCGCATTTATGAAAACGTGACGCCGACCGATAAGCCGTTCACCATTATCTTCCAAGATAGCCAAGTGATCGTGGTCGATAAACAATCCGGCATCGTGTCGGCTCCGACGATCAAACCTGGCGACACCACACCCGAACGCGGCCACATGCCTGAGCTGCTGCGCCGCGCTTGTCATAAACGTGGACAAGACCTGCGCTTTATTGGCCAAGTGCATCGTCTCGATAAAGAAACCAGCGGTTGCCTCTGTTTCGCCCTGACGCGCGAATCTCAGCGCTTAATGGCAACGCAGTTTGCGAGTCACGCGGCCGCGCGCACGTATCGCTGCATCACCGTGCGCACACCTCGCAACCCGGAAGATACGTTGCGCGGCTCGCTCGGTCGGCGACTGGATGGACGCCGCGCTTTAGTGACCGATGACGAAGACGGCGACGGCAAAGAAATGATCACGCATTTCCGCGTGCTGAGAAAATTCACCGGCGCCGATGGACGTGACCTGGGCGCTGAATTAGAAGTGCGTTTGGAAACCGGACGCACCCATCAAATCCGCATCAGCCTGTCCGCGATTGGCTGTCCGATTTATGGCGACACCGTCTACGGATTAACCGGAAAAGCCGCACGCACCGCCGTGCCAGCGCCCAAGTCGCCGCGTATGATGTTGCATGCTCATTTGCTCGCCTTCGATCATCCTTTAAGTGGTGAACGCATCGAAGTCGTGGCGCCCGTGCCGCAGGTTTTCGACGAGTTCGCCCGCCTGCTGAAATGATCTACGGTCGCCACCACGCATGGCCCTGATTCAACGCATTTCGTACGCGGAGGTGCCGTGGGGCTGGTTGGCTCTTACGGTTGCGCTGACCACCATGGGCGTGTCGTTTGTCATCAGCGCCTGCTACGATCCACATGCTGCTTACGGTCTTGGTGAAGAAGCTCGCAAACAACTGACGTGGTGGATGGTCAGCCTTGTCGCTTGCTTCACCGCTATGCATGTGCCCTTCGCCAACTGGCGACAATGGGCCGTGCCATTATTTCTTTGCGGAATCGCGCTTGAAATCTTCATGGTGGTTGCCGCCGGCACTGCCGTCGTGCCGGTCATCAAAGGACAGGCCAACTGGCTGGTGCTGGGACCGTTGCGAGTCCAGCCAGTGGAGTTCATTAAACTCGCCACTCTTTTGGGTTGCGCGCGGCTCATCACCAACCCAGATTTTCAAGTCACCAGACTGCTGCATCTTGCTGGTGGAATTGGTTTGGCGGCAGCTCCTTCTTTACTTTTTGCGCGTTCAGACCTGGGCAGCGCGCTGACGTTTCCACCGATGATTTTCGGTATGTTGCTCGCTATGGGCATGCGCCTCATGCACTTCGCGGTGATCACGATTTCCTGCCTGATTTTGGCCTTTGGCTCATTCAAAATCTTGACCATGGAAGCTCCCGAAGGTTCGCGCGTACGGCACATTCAAGAAAGCATGCTGCCGCGCACGGGAGCAAAATCGTACCAATACAAACGCATTCAAGCTTGGCTGAATCCTGACGACTACGCGTTGACTGAAGGCTACCAAACGTCCCGCAGCATGCGCTCGATCGGCTCAGGACAATTGCTCGGAAAAGGCTATTTAGAGGGTGACCAAAACCGTCTCGGTTGGTTGCCAGAAAAACACACGGATTTAATTTTCGCCGTGGTTGGCGAAGAAGTCGGCTTTCTCGGTTCAACCTTGGTGTTGGCGCTTTTTCTTGCCTTCGCCTGGGTCGGCTTGCACACCGCCGCCATCTGTCGCGATCCCTGCGGACGAGCGCTCATCATCGGCTTTGTCTGCCTGATTATCGGCCAGTGTTCCATCAACCTTGCCGTAGCCATGGGCATGATGCCGGTCACCGGCATCACCCTGCCGTTTTTTAGTTACGGCGGATCAAGCCTGCTCGCCTGTCACTTAGGATTGGGCATCTGCCTATCAGCCGCGCTTGCACCACGTCGCGAATCAACGCGAACGAGCTAGACGCGGTAACCGACGCGTCAGCCATAAACCTAAAAACTGCAGTAGAAAACCTTCTACCGCAAAGCCGCAAAGCCGCAAAGCCGCAAAGCCGCAAAGCCGCAAAGCCGCAAAGCCGCAAAGCCGCAAAGCCGCAAAGCCGCAAAGCCGCAAAGCCGCAAAGCCGCAAAGCCGCAAAGCCG